>DBGBSM010000129.1:0-3346 GCA_048468815.1 Parabacteroides sp. | reverse complement strand
TTGCTGAACGGAGTGCTCGCCAGGGTATCAACCCGCGCACGAAAGAAGCGATTGAAATTCCTGCTAAGAAAGTAGTGAAATTCAAACCGGGTGCCGCTTTGGAGCTGTAATTCGCTTCCCGCATTTTTTTTCTTGCAGATAAAAGGAGATTCTCGGGGGACGAACCGTCGCAGGCTGTCTTTTATCTGCAGGAATCGTTCGGAAACCGGTATCGGACGTGATGAGCAGCTGAAGGCTGCTTTTTTTGTTACGATACGTTTGCCGGTTTATAGAGGTAGCGGAAGAATCCGGTTCTATTTCGCGTATTTCTTCGGATAACCGGTAAGGATAGCCAGCACGGAAACAAGGCCCAACAAATAAGGATAATACAAATAGCGCATGATTTCGAGCGGTGAAACGAGTGCCAGTCCGGAAGCCATGAGCAATTGGGCGCCGTAGGGAAGGATACCTTGTACGAAGCAGGAAAACGTGTCGAGGATACTGGCCGAGCGGCGCGGGTCGACATGGAACCGGTCGCTGATGTCTTTCGCTATCGGACCCGCCATGATAATGGCTATCGTGTTATTGGCCGTACACAGGTTGGCGAAACTTACCAGGCCGGCGATACTGAGCTCCGCACCTTTAGCCGACCGGATATGCGAGGTCAGTTTGAGTATAATCCAGTCGATGCCTCCGTTGTACCGGATCATTTCGAGCATGCCGCCGGCAAGGAGGGTAACGATAATGAGTTGCCCCATGTTGTCGATTCCTTCTCCCATCGCCTTATTCCAACCCCATATATCGAAACTTCCCGTTCCTATCCCTACGATGCCCGACAAGATAATGCCGGCAACCAGCACGACCAGCACGTTTACGCCGGCAATGGCCGCAACCAGTACGGTAAGATAAGGAATTACTTTGAGCCAGCGGATTTGCTCCGGTATATAGGTATCTGCTGCGGCGTTGCCCGTAAAAAAATAAACCAGGGTAACCAGTACGGCGACCGGCAACGCAATCCGTATGTTCACTTTGAATTTATCGGCCATGCGGCATCCCTGGGTACGGGTAGCCACAATCGTAGTGTCGGAGATAAACGACAGGTTGTCGCCGAACATGGCGCCGCTCACTACCACCCCTACCATAAAAGCGGTATCGAGCCCGGTCTTGGATGCGATACCTACCGCTACCGGCGTAAGCGCTACGATAGTACCTACCGAGGTGCCTACGGAAAGCGAGATAAAACAGGCCGCTACGAAGATTCCGGCAGCCAACAGGTTTTGCGGAAGGATGGCGAGCGTGAGGTTAACCGTTGCGTCTACGGCGCCCATCGCTTTTGCGGTTTGGGCGAATGCACCGGCTAAAATGAAAATCAGCACCATCAGCATGATGTTGCTGTTAGCGGCTCCCCGGCAAAATTGTTCTATCCGGTTACTTAATTTCCCGCCTTTCGAACCGGCTATCGCAACGATACCCGAAAGTATGAATGCAACCGTTATCGGCATCTTGTCGAAATCGCCGGCAATAACCGAAACGACCAGGTAAGAAACCAAAAAAACGAGTAACGGTAAAAGCGCCCTTCCGTTCGGGTGGTGTTGTATCGATTTGTTCGGGTCCATATCTTTTTCAGAAAGAGAAACGAAGCATAATCCGTACGCCGCCTTTTTTGATTCCCGGCTTGTCGAGGTAGGTGAGACGCCGGTAATAGTCGATTCGCAGGATTTTGAAAATATTTTCCAACCCGACGCTCGCTTCCATATAAGGCGTATGGCCTAACGGCTCGGTGCCGTCGGGCAACAAAAACAAGCCCGGCGTTTTGGCCGGATTGTTCTTATCGGTCAATCCCCCGTAAATAGCATTGAACGATACTACTTCGCGTAACTTCAACCAGTTTACGCCCGGCACGCGATTCAATATCCAGCCCTTGAGATAATAAGTGAGGTCGAGCGAAACGTACTGGTCGGCAACGAACTCGAGCGCATTCATCATGTGGAACGATTCGGGCTGTATGGTGAGCGATTGGTTGGCGTTCGGCAAAATGAGCAGGGGGAAAGGCACCTTGTCCCATACTTTGCCGGCTTTTATCACCCCGTCGATATGTCCGAACGACGAGAGCCATATGCGTTTTTGCGCCGAAAATTCGGTGTGGTTGTATTTGTAGTCGCCGCCTAATACGTCTTTGAATCCCATTTGGTGCGATAATTTGAAAACGGGCGCGTCTTTCGCGAGGTTGAAAACCGATTCTTTTCCGGCGCGTCCGTTATAGGCTTTTTCATGCGGTGCGAACCGGAGCTGAACGCCCAGCTCGGAGGTGTTGATGCTTTTTAGTCGCGTAAGCCCGTCGCCGTCGTTAGGGATATATTCCAGCGTACCGGTAGGTTGGTCGTTTTGTTGTACCATCCAGGTCTTGAACGTAAAGTTATTCAACCATTCTTTTTCATACGAAAGCATGGTTTTGCGGATGTACGACATTTTGGTGATGGGCATCCCTACTTTGATCGCCACGAAAATATTGTCTTTGCTGGTATAAAGGAAGTTTTGTCCGGGCGTATATAAATCGTACTCGTGCATCAACGAGAGGTTGTTTCCCGGCGCTTCTCCTTCGTGGTAGGCTTTCTTATTGAACGAATAGGTTACTTTTCCGTTGTATTTGAACTTCCGGTCGCCGCTTCCGTAAGCGATGTAGCCGCTACCGAACAGGTGGTCGTTCATATTGGCCGTAGTCATACCGCCGATGCGCATACGGAATCCTTCGATGCGGTTGCCGCCGAAAGTGGTATTCATGGGGCCGAAATCGAATTTACTTGTATTCCGGCTTTTCCCGGTTTGAATATATCCCGAAATCAGTATCTCGGCCGTTTTGATGATGGCATTGAAAGCCGGTACTTTCCGGAGTTGCGTAAGGAGGTCTTTCAGTGCATTTTCCTTTTCTTTTAGCGGTATATGCCGGTGGCTTACCCAGAATGTATCGGGCCGGTTCACGGCCTCGGGCAAGAGGATGTCGCTGCCCAATTGCTTGAAGATGGAGTCGGGCTGCGGAGAAAAATCGTAATTGTTGTAGGTGCGCAACTGATGGGCGTACAAGGGCTGCGTACCTTTTGCGATGGCGAAATTAACCAGGGTGTTTTCCTGGGATACTACCCAGGTACTGTCGGGCAACTTTTCGAATTCCTGCGTAATCCGCAGCTTTTCTACAAAGTTGAGGTTAATGTTTACCGGAACGTCGAGTTGCGCTTTTTTCACAGAATAGGTGCCGTCGTCGGTGATGTAGAGCCGCCCGGTAAATCCGTAACTTTCGCTGTTGAACGGTACGAAAGCCAGGTCGATGCACCGGTCGTTGTCTACCGTCACCGTATCCATAATATAATAT
>DBGBSM010000128.1:0-6140 GCA_048468815.1 Parabacteroides sp. | reverse complement strand
CTTTCAAGGTATCCGAAATCTTATCTACCGGGATGTCGAGCTCGTCGGCAAGCTCCTCGGGCGACGGCCGGCGTTCGTTTTCCTGCTCGAACTTGGAAAAAGCCTTGCTGATTTTATTCAGCGACCCTACCTGGTTGAGCGGCAAACGTACGATTCTCGACTGTTCGGCCAATGCTTGCAGAATAGACTGGCGAATCCACCATACGGCGTAAGAAATAAACTTGAAGCCACGGGTTTCGTCGAATTTTTCGGCTGCTTTAATCAATCCCAGGTTCCCTTCGTTAATCAGGTCGGGCAAGCTGAGGCCCTGGTTCTGGTATTGTTTTGCAACGGAAACGACGAAACGCAGGTTAGCTCTCGTTAACTTTTCCAGCGCCCTCCGGTCTCCTCTTTTGATTGCCTGTGCCAATTCTACTTCCTCTTCTACCGTAATAAGATCTTCACGACCGATTTCCTGAAGATACTTATCCAGAGAAGCGCTTTCGCGATTGGTAATGGACTTTGTAATCTTTAACTGTCTCATCCAAAAATATTATTGAGAATATCGAGGTGCAAAGATAATACTTTTACTTAGATAAACAGGCCGGGAAACCGATTCGCTCCCAGCCCATTTATAAACCTTTAACAATCTTTCCACCTACTTTAAACCTATATCTGCTTTATCACATCAAATCGATGGCATAATGGCGGATTACCTGGCCCCGGTTCGCGTTATAAAAGCCTTTTATAAACAAGCCCTGGTCTTCGGAGTTACCGGCCACGATGTCTTTTACGATTCTATCCAAGTCGTCGGGACTCGTAATTTTATTGTCGTTTACAATCATAATCACAAAGCCCTTCTTGATACCCGCTTCGCTGAACTTCCCTTTCGTTACGGAGTCGACTACGATACCATAATTAACACCGTACTCGCGTTTTTGTTCTTTGGTAAGCTCTTTGAAGGTAGCACCCAGCACACTCGATCCGGCATCGCCCTTTACGATTTCCGTATTTCCCTGACGGTTACGGAACTTCACCGTAAAGTTTTTCGACTTACCGTTGCGGTCTACCGTAATCTCGCACGTGTCGCCCGGACGGTATTTGCTTACCTGCTCCTGCAATTCGTTGGAGTTCTTTACTTTCACTCCGTTTACATGCGTAATCACGTCGCCCTTTTCGACACCCGCTTCGCGAGCCGAGCTGAAATCGGCGAAGTCGGCGATATAAGCCCCTTCGTATACTTTCAGTTTCGATTTTTCTTCCGGCGCTACGTTCGGAATATCTTGTATCATCACACCCAATACGGCGCGTTGTACGGCTCCGTACTGCTTGAGGTCGTTAGCCACTTTTCCGGCCATGCTGATAGGCACGGCGAACGAATAGCCCGCATAGTTTCCGGTTTCGGAGTAAATAGCGGTATTGATACCGATAAGCTCGCCTTTCGTATTGATGAGCGCGCCTCCGCTGTTACCCGGATTCACGGCCGCATCCGTTTGGATAAACGATTCGATTTTCATATTGCCTCCGCGCTGCATCGCCGAAATGCCGCGTCCCTTCGCACTTACGATTCCCGCCGTTACCGTGGAGGTAAGGTTAAAAGGGTTTCCTACGGCCAGCACCCACTCGCCCACTTTCAGTTTTTCCGAGTCGCCGAACGGAATTACCGGCAGGTCTTTCGCGTCGATTTTTACCAGGGCGATGTCGGTAAACTCATCGGTACCGATTAATTTCCCGGCAAACTTACGGCCGTCGTTCAACGTAATTTCCAAATCGGTGGCCCCGTCGACCACGTGGTTATTGGTAATTACATACCCGTCGGTAGAAATAATCACGCCCGAACCGAATCCCACGCGAGGCTGCGCCTGCGGACGACGAAATCCGCCGCGGTCGCCGAAGAAAAATTCGAACGGATCGATATATTGAGGCTGGTTATCCGAGCCTTGTTCCTTAACAGCCGTCGTAGCCTTGATGTGCACTACGCCGTGCACGGCGTTCTCGGCAGCAGCGGTAAAATCCGTATTCTCGGCCGCGGCGGCACTGTATGTGGCTAATTTCAAGGGTTGCCGGAATCCGGCAGTACTTGTGGCAGCTACCCGGTTGTTCTCATTCAAGTAAGTATATGTCCCGACCGACACGCCCGCACTAACGGCCGCCACCAGAACAAAACTCAGCACGCTTTTCCACATTTTTTTCATATCTTCTATCGATTAATTAAACACTTAAATTTAACACTTTCGTGACAGCAAATTAAACTCAAAAATCATGCGGTTATTCACTTCCGCCGCTATTTTTTATCACTTTTAACGAGCACTGTCAGAGGCTTAACGGCGATTAACAGTATTATGTATCGCAAGGTACTAATTTAACAATCCATCGCCTGACAAAAGGTCATTATACGACATCAATTTCCGCAACTTCGGCAGCTTTACGCCGTCGTTTTTTCCGGTGCCGTATAGTTATAAGGTGTACGTTGGCTTTTCCGAAGAGCCGGTTTGCCGGTACGGAACAATCCGCACATGGCACGCCCGCACCTGACAACCCGGCACCTCCCTCGCCGCGACCCGGGCAAACAAACGGATACCGAAAAGCGGCGAATGAAGTACGCCCCGGTTCGTTTTTCTTATTTCCCGGTTACCGGCAGTCGGTATTCCTCCTATCCGGACCGGATGCGCAACGCATTTCCTACTACGGAGAAGCAGCTTTTTTCTGTTTGCCGACGCCCTCGGCTATATTGCCGACACCCTTGGCAAATTTGCCGACGCCCTTGGCAATAAAAACGACGCCCTCGGCAACCGATTTTTCCGCTATTTTTTGCTTGCCGCCGTCGGCGGCAATAAAAACGGCGACGGTGGCAATATAGCCGCGGACGCCGGCAAGCAATTTCTTGCGGCAAAAAGAAAGAAAACACCGTTGCGCATTCGCACCGCGATTCTCTGTTTTTTTTCGTACCTTTGCACCGATTGCAGTTTACCGGTCTGCCGCTCGTTGTTCGACGGGAGGAAAGTCCGGGCAACACAGAGCACCATACTTCTTAACGGGAAGCGGTTCGCGAGGGCCGAGTAACGTAACAGAAAACAACCGCCGGACGATTCCGGTAAGGGTGAAAAGGCGGGGTAAGAGCCCACCGGTCCGGTCGGAATACCGGGCGCCGTACGTCTTATGGGTTGCAAGGTCATGTATACCGGCGCAAGTAGGATGGCTCGTCCGATGCCGGAGGGTAGACCGCTCGAGCTTGCCGGCAACGGCAAGTCCAGATAAATGGCAGACGCTTTCTTTTTCGGGAAAGTACAGAACCCGGCTTACAGGTAAACTGCAATTTCTTTTTTCGCCTCTATTTTGTTATAAGATATAGCCGGCCGGAAGCGTCGCTCCGCAAAGAAGAGGATAACACGCACCGTGCCGCGGCTGTACCGAACACAGGAATAGACCGTATCATATATGGAAAAAAAAGAAAAAAAGCCGTTGGTAGCACGTACCAAAGCCCTGATAAAAAGAATCGTACGTTTCGTTACTTACGACATCTGGCGCATTACCGGCGATGAAGTAAGCGGGTTGAAAGAACTCTATATCGACGCCATCAAAACCGTAATCCTCGCCGTAAAAGGATTCATCAACGACAACCTGCAAACCAAAGCCTCGGCGCTCACCTACAGCACCATGCTCTCCATCGTGCCCATGCTGGCCGTTTTAATCGGCATAGCCAAAGGCTTCGGCTTCCAAAACGCGGTACGTACCCAACTGATGAATTATTTCCCGGGCCACGAAACGCAGTTTATCCAGGCATTCAAGTTCGTAGAGAACTACCTGGCCCAAGCGCAGGGAGGCGTATTTCTCGGCGTAGGGCTTATCGTATTGCTTTACACGGTGGTAAACCTGCTATCGTCGATCGAGGAAACGCTCAACGGTATCTGGCAAATAAAAAAATCGCGCACCTGGTACCGGAAAATAACCGATTACCTCTCGCTTATCCTCATTTTACCCGTGTTGCTCACGGCGGCCAGCGGTCTTTCGCTGTTTATTTCTACCATCCAGAACTCTTTTATGGGCAACTTTATCCTGGTAACGCCCATCGTGGAAACCTTGCTTACCATCGCTCCGTATATCATAACCAGTTTGGCTTTTACGGGATTGTACCTGGTGCTGCCCAACACGAAAGTACGGCTGGGCAATGCATTGATCGCCGGGTTCGTTGCCGGATGCGCCTTTCAGTTTTTCCAGTTCATCTACATCAGCGGCCAGATCTGGGTATCGAAGTACAACGCCATTTACGGAAGCTTCGCCGCCCTGCCGCTGTTATTGCTGTGGCTGCAATTATCGTGGCTGATTTGCCTGTTCGGCGCCGAGCTGTGCTATGCCTCGCAAAACGTAAAGAAATTCAGTTTCGAGCGCGACAGCAAAAACATCAGCCGGCGGTATAAGGATTTCATTACGTTGCTGATTACCACCCTCATCGTAAAACGTTTCGAAAAAGGGGAAAAGCCGTATACGGCCGACGAGCTTTCGCAGAGCTACCGCATTCCGAGCCGCATCACCACCCAATTGCTCAACCTGCTTACCGAAATCAACATCATCGTAGAGGTGTTGTGCGGCGACGACGAGCGCGATATTTATTACCAGCCGGCCATCGACATCAACAAGCTCAGCGTAGGCTACCTTTTCAAGCGCATCGACGAATACGGCTCGGAGAACTTCAAAATCGACACCGCCCGGCTGTTCAACGAAGAATGGAAAGTGCTGCTCCGAACCCGTAAAGAAATGTTCGAAGCGAGCGACTGCGTACTGCTGAAAGACCTTTAACCCCTTCCATCCCCTTTTGCATGCACGACACCGACCCGGACATAAACGAAAAACAAAAAGGCGACCTCACCCGGGGCCCCGAATGGAAAGTGATTTTCCGTTTCGCCTTGCCGTTACTCATAGGGAACCTGCTGCAACAACTTTACAACATCACCGACAGCATCATCGTGGGGCAATTTATCGGAAAAGAGGCATTGGCAGCGGTTTCGGCCTCCTACTTTATCTATTACTTTATTATCTCGCTGGTAATCGGGATAGGAAGCGGCACATCGGTAGTGGTGTCGCAATATTTCGGAGCGAAGCAATTCGGTAAAGTGCAACAGGCATTCTCCTCGTTTTTCCTTTTCATGCTCGTAGCCGGCGTGATGCTCTCCATCGGCGGCATCGTACTGGCCGAGCCGATTTTCCGCTTCACCAACACGCCACCCGAAGTGATTCCCGAAGCGGTAAAATACTTCAAGATTTACATCGGCGGCACGTTTCTTTTCGTTACTTTCAACAGCGTGATTTCCATTTTGCGGGGGATGGGCGAATCTGCACGCCCGATGGTGTTCATCCTGATTTCGACCGTACTGAACGTTGCACTCGATTTGCTGTTTATCGTAGGGTTCGGCTGGGGTATCGAAGGGGCGGCGCGCGCTACCGTGATTGCACAAGGCATCGGGATGTACCTGGCTTTACATTATGTAGACCGCCTGCATCCCTTACTATCGATAAAGAAAAAAGACCTGCTGTTCAATTTTTCCATCTTCCGGGAAGAATTGAAAATCGGGCTTCCGAGCAGCGTACAACAATGCGCTATCGCATTGGGGCTCATCGCCCTGCTGGGCATCGTAAACCGTTTCGGCACCGACACGCTCACGGCTTACGGCGCCGCCGGGAAAATCGATACGATTATTACGCAGGCCATGCTCACGCTGTCGGGGGCGCTGGCCGCCTTTTCGGGGCAGAACTTCGGAGCCGGCCGGTTCGACCGGGTAAAAAAAGGCCTGCGCATCACGTTGGCCGCCAATGCCGTTATCTGCTCGGGCGCTTTCCTGGCGGTATTGTTTTTCGGCGAAACGATGATGAAAGCTTTTACGGCCGACGCCGCCGTGATTGCCATCGGCCAGGAATACCTTACCATTATCGGCGCCTTTTTTATCGTGCACGGAATGTTAAATGTATACAACGGCGCACTCCGGGGCGCAGGCGACACGGTATTTACCATGTTTACCAGCCTGCTCAGCTTATGGCTGATACGCATCCCGCTGGCGTACGGGTTAAGCGAAATAGCCGGACGCCCGGGCATTTGGTGGGGAATAGCCGTGAGCTGCTCGGTAGGATTGCTTATTACGTTTACATACTATCAATCAGGATACTGG
>DBGBSM010000127.1:0-11679 GCA_048468815.1 Parabacteroides sp. | reverse complement strand
AAGGGTTTCCGGCTTTCTACCGCTCCGGGCTACACGGTCGTTTTTTACCGGAGCACTGCACCGCTTCCGTTTCCGGCCGTTTTATCCGTGCGTATTTTCCAACCTCTTATAAAAGAATACCGAGTTCTTAGAGAACTCATGTATCCCCGAACAGGTAAAATGCAAAACACAAAATAAGCTATTATGCGAATAAGCCAACTTATTTTTTTTCACCTAAACAAATAACCTATGTCGAAAAAAGTAAAATTAGTCAGTTTGATTTTGCTTGCCGGTACATTCGCACTCCCTTCGGGAATGTACGCAGACAGCTTGCCGGCAGTGCAAAATACAGCAGTTTCCCAGCAAACCGGGAAAGTGAACGGTGTCGTTGAAGATGCCCTGGGCCCCGTAACCGGTGCCACTATTATGGTAAAAGGAACCACCAACGGAACCGTAACCGGGTTGGACGGCGATTTCACGCTCGACGGTGTAAAGAAAGGCGACATCATCACGATTTCCTACATCGGGTACATTACCCAGGAAGTGAAATACACCGGACAGCCCGCCCTGAAAATCCTGCTGAAAGAAAATACGCAGGCCTTACAGGAAGTAGTCGTGGTAGGATACGGTACGCAAAAGAAAGCCAACCTTACCGGCGCTGTTGCCCAAGTATCGGGCGACGTATTGGAAAACCGGCCCATCGCCAACGTAGGACAAGGCTTGCAGGGCGTGGTACCGAACCTGAACGTAACCATCAACTCCGGCGCCCCGGGTAAAGGCTCGGATTTCAATATCCGCGGTAATACCTCCATCAACGGCGGTAGCCCGCTGGTGCTGGTCGATAACGTACAGATGGACGCCAACCTGGTGAATCCCGACGACATCGCTTCGATTTCCGTATTGAAAGATGCCGCTTCGGCCGCTATCTACGGAGCGCGGGCAGCCTACGGGGTGATATTGATTACCACCAAGAGCGGAAAGAAGGAACGCAAGCCGCAGGTATCGCTCAATGCCAACGGGTATTGGCAAAGTCCGGCTAAAACCGTGCACAGCGTCAACTCGATGGAATTCCTCACCATGATAGACCAGGCGTACCACAATACGGGCGGCAGCGGCCATATGTACAACGAAAAGGTGTATAAATATGCCGAAGCCTATTATAACGGTACCTACGCT
Organism: Parabacteroides sp.; assembly: GCA_048468815.1. GTDB lineage: Bacteria > Bacteroidota > Bacteroidia > Bacteroidales > Tannerellaceae > Parabacteroides_B. The sequence continues at coordinate 10,524 of DBGBSM010000127.1, read as the reverse complement.
TATCCCGAGTTTTACGACGAAGCGATAGATAAAAGCAAGTGGCAGTATTGCGGAAATACCGATTGGTGGGACGAGTTGTACAAAAAATCGAGCTTCTCGCAGATGTACAACATCAACGTAAACGGCGGTAGCGAAAAAACCACCTATTACGCTTCGGTAGGGTATAACGACGTGGGCGGTTTGCTGAAAGAAGCCGACGACAGCTACCACAAGTTCAACGTAAACCTGAACGTCTCGACCGATATTACCAAATGGTTGAACGTCTCGGCCAAGATTATGAACACGTACACGAAAGAATCGCACCCCTCGGGCGGTACTACCAAGATGAATTCCACCGCTTACTCGGGTATCGAGGCATACAGCGGTATGATGAAAAACGACCTGAGCCCGCTGATGCCCGTACGTCACGGACATACCGGCCGGTTGTATAACGTAGCAGGCGCGCCCGCCATTACCGACCCGAATTACACCGGCGGCATCAGCACCAACGGCGGCAAGGTATACCGCGACGACGAAACGGTTTATTACGCCGGCCAGGGCGGCAACACCAACCCCATTTCGCTGCAATCGTTCGGCGGCGACAACCGATACAAGCAAAACGACTTGTGGATGACGGGCGCCATCAAAATAACGCCCATCGAAGGATTGGTGGTAAATGCCGACTACACCTTTAATATATACAACAAAAACTCGAAAGAACACGTAGAAAAGTTCAACGAATACACGGCCGTAGCCGGAACCGAAGTGGTTTACCCGTGGACGAACCCGAGCAGCGTAACCATGACCAACCAGGAAGATTACTACAGTGCGTTCAATGCATTCGCCGAATACAGTAAATCGTTCAACGATAATACGCACAATTTCAAGGTAATGGCCGGTTACAACCAGGAGTACAAGCACACCAAATCGTTCTGGGCGGGTCGCAAGAATCTCATCGACGACTCGAACCCCGCCATGAATCTGGCTACGGGCGAAAAGAACGTAGGCTACGCAGAAAGCCACTGGTCGATCAACGGCTTCTTCGCCCGTTTGAACTACAACTACAAACAACGGTATTTGCTGGAGCTGAACGGTCGTTACGACGGCTCGTCGCGTTTTCCGAAAGGCGACCGGTATGCGTTCTTCCCTTCGGTATCCGGAGCCTGGCGTATCTCGGAAGAAGCCTTCTGGAACCCGGTAAAAACCTGGTGGAACGATATGAAGATACGTGCTTCGTACGGCTCGCTGGGTAATCAGGTAACCGGCGATTTGGGCGACTTTCCTTACCTGGCTTCGTACGGAACCAATGCCAGCTACGAATATATTTTCGATAATGCACGCCCGGCTGCCGTTTCCGCTCCCGGCTTGGTAAGCGCTTCGTTTACCTGGGAAACCGTTCACCAGGTGGATGCCGGTTTCGATGCTACGTTCTTAGGCAACCGGTTGTCTACTTCGTTCGACTGGTACCGCCGCGATACCAAGGATATGCTTACTCCCGGCCAATCGTTGCCGGCCGTATTAGGCACTGATGTACCGGTGGCCAATGCCGCCGATATGAAAACGCTCGGCTGGGAAATCTCGTTAGGCTGGAACGACCAGCTCGAAAACGGATTCCATTACTGGGTAAAAGGGGTATTGGCCGATTACCATTCGGTAATTACCCATTTTGTAAACGACGAAGGTTCCATTTATACGGATGCCAAAAAGAAAGACGGCTCGAAAGCGGGCGATAACAGCGGCAACCAATATTACAACGGATACGAGTTGGGTACGATTTACGGATACCGTTCGAACGGCCTGTTCCAATCGGATGCGGAAGTAGCCGATAGTCCGTCGCAACTGGATATTTACAGCGGTTCGTGGGCGGCCGGCGACGTACGCTTCGTCGACCTCGACAACAACGGCAAGATAGACTACGGAACCAACAAGCTGGGCGATATGGGCGACCGCACCATTATCGGGAACAACACCCCGCGTTACTCGTACGGTATTACGGCCGGCTTCGAATACAAAGGGTTCGACTTCGAAATGTTCTGGCAGGGAATCGGCAAGCGCGACTATATGTGCGGCGGAAACGCCTTCTGGGGATTTACCAGCCAGTGGGACGTACCGTTGAAAGCGGCCCTGGATTACTGGACGCCCGACAATACCGGCGCTTACTTCCCCCGTCCGAGCTGGACGCAAACCGGTAACAAGGAAAACTCCGATTTGTACCTGCAAAATGCTGCGTATATCCGCTTGAAAAACCTTACGTTGGGGTATACTTTCCCGAAACGCTGGATGAGCAAAGCGGGCATCAGCCGGCTGCGGGTGTACATCTTAGGCGAGAACTTGCTTACGTTCACTCCGCTGATCGATGCATTCGACCCGGAAACGCTGAACAACATGTCGTACCCGATTTCACGGAAATATTCGGTCGGGCTTAATTTAACATTTTAACTCACTCAATAACGGAACAGATATATGAAACTACACTATATACTATGGGCCGCTGCTTTCGCAAGTGTTATCACTTCGTGCGACGTAACCGATAAAAAGCCCATCGACTCATTCACCGACAAATCTTACTGGTCTAAGGTATCCGACCTCGAATACTATGCCAACGACTTGTACAAGGGGCTTCCGGAACCGGGCATCGACAAGGATAACGAAAGCGACAACTGCGTAACCACCGATTACAGGCCGCTTTTGTTCAACGAACAGAATATCCCGGCCAAAGCTACGAACGACGCCAGCAAATGGAAATGGGAAACCGTACGCAAATGTAACTTCTTCCTGCAACGCTACCAGCAAGTGGAAGGTACCGAAGACGAAATCAATCCGTATGTAGCGGAAGTACGTTTCTTCCGGGCGCTCGATTACTTCGATAAAATCAAGGCGTACGGCGATGTTCCCTGGTACGATGCGGATTTGCAGACTTCCGATACGGAAGAATTGTATAAAGCGCGCGATCCGCGCGATATGGTACTGGGTAAGATTATCGAGGATTTGGAATTCGCTATCCAGTGGCTTCCCGAAAAAGAGGTGGCTGTAAAAGGACGTCTTAACAAAGATGCTGCCCGCGCCCAATTGGCCCGCACCTGCCTGTATTACGGTACGTACAAGAAATACCACAACGAATCGGGTGCGCCTACCTGGCAGGAATTACTCCAGAAGGCCGTTGCGGTTACCAACGATGTAATGGCCAACGGATACGAAATCGTAAAAGGGGCCGACCCGTTAAGCCCTTATCCTGTAGACGGCTATCCGTTGTATTACTGTAACCAATTCGTGCAGGAAGACCTGACTTCGAATAAGGAATGTATTCTGGCCCGTATCTACATCGACGGCGTACTGACGCACCAAACCGGCCGTCAGGCGGGGTCGAGTAATACCGGATTGTCGAAAGATTTCGTAGAATCGTTCCTTTGCAAAGACGGTACGCCTATCTATGCGCCGGGCAGTTCTTATCAGGGCGACGCTACGCTGCAAGACGAGTTTACCGACCGCGACCCGCGGATGTACCAGATTATCGACAACAAACTACGTCCGTACTGGATAAGAAACGGGGCGCGCGACTTTAATAATTTCCCGGATTGCGGCGCCAGTGGAGCCGTAACGGGGTATCCGTGCGTAAAATACCACTCGCCCGACGAAAACCAATGGGCTGCCAACAAATGTACGTACGACTGGTTTCTATACCGGTATGCCGAAGTGTTGCTGATTAACGCCGAGGCGAACGCCGAATTGGGCCAGTGTACGCAAGCCGTACTCGACGCTACGATTAATCAATTGCGCGACCGGGTGGAAATGGCGCATCTCACCACTTCGCCGGTTGTAGACCCGAAACCCATCGACTACGGATACACGGTCGACCCGCTGATTTACGAAATCCGCCGCGAACGCCGCATCGAGCTGATAACCGAAGGTTTCCGCCTCGACGACCTGAAGCGCTGGAACGGGATGAAAGTGCTTCAAAACCCGAAAACCATGATGGGTATCCGTATCACGCCGGCGGTAAGAAAATTGTATGAAGGCAATACTACATTCGGAGGCGACGACGGCCGTCCTACCATCCAGTACGACGGGAAAGAATATCTGTGGCAGTATCCGTCGAAGAGCCTGAACGACCCGGGTCGCGTATGGGGTGCCGACGACCGCCGCTGGCTGAGCCCGATTCCCACCGACCAGCTTACGCTGAATCCGAAGTTGGGGCAAAATCCGGGTTGGTAATGCTTCCGGGATAAACAAGCGAATCCCTTTATAGGATAAATCTTACACCGGGAGCCGGTATTTTTTGCGGGAAGATGCGAGCGAATGCTTTCCGCATCTACCGGCTCTCTGTGTTTTTCTTCGTTTTTCCTGTTTTTTCGTTTTTACTCCTTCTTTCGGATTTCACTTCTGATGTGTTTCGTATGTCGAGCCAACATGTAAAATATAAAGCCGTACTTACGGCGTTTCTGTTCTTCCTCGTGCAGGGAGTCGCGCTTTTCGCAGCCTTCCGTTACCTGTTTCCGTTCAAGGAGCAGATGCAACTGTTCCGGTTCGCCCCCGATTATGCCGCTGCTACGCTTCCGCAAGCGGGCGGAACCGCCTTGTATCTTTCCGAATTTTTACTCCAGTTCTATATTTACCCGGCGGCGGGCGTATTTATCACTTCTTTTCTGCTAACCGCTGTCGTCGTGCTCACGTGGAGCATCCTGAAAAAAATAAACGCCCGGCATCCGCTGCCTTTCCTGGCTTTTCTGCCCTGGCTTTCGTTGCTGGCCGTGCAGTTCGATTACAATTACCTGGAACAAGGTACCGTAGCCTACCTGTTCCTGCTCGTGTTCTTCCGGGTTTACCTGTGCCTGAAACCGCCCGTACGCATCGCATACGGTTGCCTGGCCATCCCTGTACTGTATATCCTGGCAGGCCCGGTCGCTTTTCTGTTTGCAGCCTGCGCGCTGCTTGCCGAAGGGCTGGTATATAAAAACGCCCGCTACCTGCCGTTTCTTTACCTGCCGGTATCTGCGCTTACCGTTGCGGCCGGCTGTTATTTCGTGTGGAGCGTTTCGTTGCGTGCCGCCCTGTTGCCCGATGCCTACTACGACCCGATGCTTCGCTCCGGTTCCCTGTACTATAGTTGGCTCGCTCTCCCGGTGGTTCTTATCCCGGCCGCATTGCTCCGGAAGCGTATCCGGCCGGATAAAGCGCCGGCACGGCGTACGAAAAGTCTGTTCGTGGCCGTACAAGCCGTTGTGATAGGATGGCTGGCGTATGTAACCGTAAGCGCTTCCGGCGCACTCGGTTTACAGGAAAACATGCGGCAAGATTACTATGTGCGTACGGAAAACTGGGAAGAATTGATTGCCTGCTATACCCCCGAACGGCTTACCGGCCGGAAAACCTGCCTGCTCAATTTAGCGCTCGTCCTTACCGGCCAGCTCGACGACCGCTTATTCGAATTTCCGCAAAACGGCATCGAAACCTTGCTGCTCCCCTGGGACCAGACTCTTTTTACCGCCCAACTGCACAGCGACGTATACTACGCGATGGGATTGGTAAGCGCTTCGCGAAAATTCGCTTTCGAAGGATTGGCGTGTTCCCGTCCGTCGGGCAACCCGCGCTTGTTGAAGCGTTTGGTGGAAACCAACCTGGTTACCGGCTCGTATGCGGTAGCCGAAAAGTATATCGCGCTGCTCGAACATACCTGGCATTACCGGAACTGGGCGCATGCCCGGCGCCGGTATCTCTATAACGATGCCGCCGTAGAAGCGAACCCGCACTGGGGAAGGATGCGCCGGTGCTGGCAAATCGAAACTACCTTGCCGGGCATGTTCGTGAATCCGGTGGGTACATTGTGGGAGGTACTGCCCGGATGCCCAGGCAATCGCGGCGGCAGGCAATATTTGGTGGCTTTTCTGTTGCTGAACAAAGACCTGGCCCGGTACCGCGAGTTGCACGAAAGGCTCTATAACACGTCCGCCTGGCCGGAATTGTCGGTATGCCAGCAGGAAGCGGTGGTGATTTGCGCCCCGAACGACCCGAAGTACTGGCTCGAGCACGGTGTAGGCGTTCCCGTACGCAACCGGGCCATTGCTTTTATGCAGGCATTGCCCCGGAACGCAGGAGCCGAACAGGCGCGGGCGGCGTTAGCTCCCGAATACGGGCAAACGTACTGGTATTATTATATGTTTCACTCCAAGTAAACGCGCCTTATGAAATACATCGGTTTTATATGGTTTTTTCTGATAGCCGTTCTCCTGGTTCCGGCCGGTTGTATCCGGCAGCATTCGCAAGGCGCAGCGACACCTGTCGACAGTTTGCCTCTTATCCGCCCCGATTATACGTTCGTAACGATTCCGCCCGGCATCGCGCCGTTGAATTTCGCCCTGTGCTCAGGGGAAAAAGGGGAAGCGGTATTCGTTTGCGGAAACGATTCGGTAACGGTTGCGAGCGGCTCGGGCGTTTTCGCCGTTCCGCCGCAAAAATGGAAAAAACTGCTGGATAGCGCCCGCGGAAAAGCCGTTACCGTTACCGTAACGGCCGGTGAAAACGGCAATCGCAAAGTATATCGCCCGTTTACCCTCACTGTTTCGCACGATGAAATCGACCCGTACCTGGTGTACCGCCGCATCGCTCCCGGCCACCAGTTATGGGGCGAAATGGGCATTTACCAACGCGAGCTGGCTTCGTTCCGTGAATCGTCTGTGCTCGAAAACCGGCAACTCGACCACAATTGCATGAACTGCCACGCCTTTTGCAACCACGACCCGGAAAAAATGCTGCTGCATATCCGGGCGGCGCATGCGTGTACGGTATTTGCCGGGAACGGCCATATCGAAACGTTCGATACGAAAACCGGGTATACCCTTTCGGCGCTGGTTTATCCTGCTTGGCATCCGTCGGGCCGGTACGTGGCTTTTTCGGTAAATAACACCACGCAGGATTTGGATGCGCTACACCGTACCGAGGTGTACGACAAGGCTTCCGACGTAGTGGTGTACGACGTGGAAAACGAAACCGTATTCACCTCCGGCCTGTTGGCTTCGCCCGGCCGCTTCGAAACGTTTCCGGCCTTTTCGCCTGACGGCCGGTGGCTTTATTTCTGTTCGGCGCCCGCTCTCCCGATGCCCGATTCCATTCGTCAATTGCGGTATAGCTTGTGCCGGATTGCATTCGACCCGGCCGGTAAATCGTTCGGTACGCGGGTAGATACCTTGTTCGATGCGGAAAAAGAGCGCCTGAGCTTTCTATTTCCCCGGGTATCGCCCGACGGAAAATTCCTGTTGGGCACTGTGGCGGCTTACGGTACGTTCCCTATCTGGCATCCGGAGGCCGATTTGCGCATGATTCGGTTAAATACCGGGCAATCCGAGCTGTGCAGCGAGGCCAACAGCGACGATACGGAAAGCTACCATGCGTGGTCGTCGAACGGAAAATGGGTGGTTTTTTCGAGCCGGCGCCTGGACGGATTGTACACACGCCTGTTTATTTCGCATGTCGATAGCTGCGGTCGCCTGTCGAAACCGTTCCTGCTTCCGCAAAAAAACGGCCCGGTTTATTACGATGCCTCGATGCAATCGTACAATGTGCCCGAGTTCGTAACAGGAAAAGTACCGGTGAATTCGTATAAACTGAGCCGGAAAATCCGGAAAGGGGTGCATAAGCCGGTACGGTTCGGAAAGAAAGAATAAGTATCATTTTATACTTTCCGGCGCGGGGACTCCCGGAGAACCGGACAAGTGATTTTCAACATAACAGGGAAAGCGGCAACCCTCTGGGAAGAAGGTTGCCGTTGTTTTTTACCGGCAGGAGTAGCGAGGACGGATACGATTTCCGCCGGTCGGTCTTTTTTTATCGACTTGGATTTTGTTTGCCGCCGACGGCGGCAAAATAAACGGCGACGGCGGCAAGCTTGCCAGCGACGGCGGCCATATCGCCGGCGTCCCCGGCAAACGGAAACATCGGCATGCATCGATGAAGTTCCCTTCGTTTTCGTGCGAATGCTTTTACGTTCCCCACTCTTCCCGGTCGAGGTTGCGGTAGTTGATGGCTTCGGCCAGGTGTTCGATGGTGATTTCCGGCGAGCCGGCCAGGTCGGCTATGGTACGCGATACTTTGAGGATGCGGTCGTATGCGCGGGCCGAAAGGTTCAGGCGGCTCATGGCGTTTTTCAATAATTCGAGTCCGGCCGCATCGGGTACGGCGAACCGGTGCAGTTGCTTCGGCTCCATCTGGGCGTTGCAATACATGCCGTCGTACTCGCGGAAACGCGCTTCCTGTACTTTTCGCGCCCGTATCACCCGCTCGCGTACTGCGGCGCTGCTCTCGGCCGGGGCAGCGGCCGAGATTTTTTCGAAAGGCACCGGTACGATTTCTACCTGGATGTCGATGCGGTCGAGCAGAGGGCCCGAAATCCGGTTCATATACTTTTGTACGGCGCCCGGCGTACATACGCAGGGACGGTCGGGATGGTTATAATATCCGCACGGACACGGATTCATCGAGGCTACCAGCATAAAGCCGGCCGGATACTCCACGGTGCTCCGGGTACGCGAAATGGTAATCTTCCGGTCTTCGAGCGGTTGCCGCATCACTTCGAGTACGTTCCGGTTGAACTCCGGTAATTCGTCGAGATACAGCACGCCGTTATGCGCCAGGCTGATTTCGCCCGGCTGCGGATAACTGCCTCCGCCTACCATCGCCACGTTCGAAATGGTGTGGTGCGGCGAACGGAACGGCCGTTGTACCATGAGCGAGGTATCGCCTGTTATCTTCCCTGCTACCGAATGAATCTTGGTGGTTTCGAGCGACTCCTGCAAGGTAAAGGGAGGCAAAATGGTAGGCAGCCGTTTGGCCAGCATCGACTTGCCCGAACCCGGTGCACCCACCATCAGCAGGTTATGGCCGCCGGCAGCCGCTACTTCGAGCGCCCGTTTTACGCTTTCCTGTCCGCGTACATCGGAAAAGTCGCATTCGAACGCGTGCTGGCGGGCGTAAAATTCTTCATGGGCCTGCACGGTAACAGGTGTCAATGCTCCATGACCGCCGATAAATTCCGCCACTTCCTGGATGGTGGCCGCACCGTATACTTCCAGTCCGTCGACAACGGCCGCTTCCCGGGCGTTCTGCTGCGGCACGATAAAGCCGCGGAAACCGGCTTCGCGCGCTTTCACGGCTATCGGAAGCACGCCGCGTACCGGTTGCAGCGTACCGTCTAACGACAATTCGCCCATCAACATGAAGTGTTCCAACCGGGAAGCGTCTATTTGCCCCGAAGCGGCCAGGATGCCGATGGCCAGCGGCAAATCGTAGGCTGCGCCTTCTTTCCGGATATCGGCCGGCGCCATATTGACTACCACCCGATTACCGGGAAATTTATATCCGTGTATTTGCAGGGCCGAAATAATGCGCTCGTGGCTTTCCTTTACCGCCACGTCGGGCAGCCCTACTAAAAAGAATTTGATTCCTTTGGAACAGTTTACTTCGATGGTTACCACCGTAGCGGAGATGCCCTGCACGGCAGCAGCATAAGTTTTTACAAGCATTCGGGTTTCGGTTTTCAGTGTATATCCGGATGAGTGCCGGGTTTTCAGTCGGTTTCTATCAATTCTCTCAAGGTTTCCTCCATTTCTTTGCCGTCGGCCGCATTCAACACGATTTTACCGGTATCGTCGATTAAAAAATTCCGGGGAATCGCATTTATCCCGTACAAATCGATAAGCATCGAGGCGTATCCGGCCGAGTCGGCTACCAGGTGCCAGGTAATCGAATCGTTCCGGAGCGTACGGCGTACTTCTTCCTGGTTTCCGTCGAGGGTAACCGTGAGCATCCCGAGCTTCTTTTCCGGGAAAGCTTTCCGGATTTCCTTCAGATACTGGTTATCCGTTTTACAACGTTCGCACCAGGGAGCGGCAAACGATAACAACAGGTATTGGTTTTCGAAATCGGCCAGCGAAAGCGTATGGCCGCTTATGTCTTTTACGGTGAAATCGGGCGCTTCGGCGCCCACGCCCGTCCGTTTTACCTTTTCACTGAATTGTTCCAGGTTTTTCACCACCGCCGTTTCCTTTACCTTCGAGCTAAGCAGCGCCAGCATTTCGTCCATGCGACGGGTGTCTTCCGGGTCTATCAGGTACGATTGAATCAACACCGCGGAAACCTCCCGGTCGGGATGGTCCTGAATATATTTTACCGCCGCTTCCGACAACAGAAGTTGTATATTGGCCAGTTTCGACGGTACGTCCTCCTTTTCGAGATTGGAAGCGGTTTCTTCATCGAGCCGGTCGAGCAGTTCGTATTTCTCTTCCAGCAGTTTTTTTACCGACGATTTGAAATCGTTCAGGTCGTCGTTGATAGGGCCGCCCTTTACCGTAATCAGTTCCGGGTAACGGGCATCGCCCGAAATCTTTATTTTTTTTCCTTTCTCCGGATAAGCGGTTACCCACTGGGTTTTTCCGTTATAAAAAAGAACGACGGCCGTGTAGTCGCCTTCGCGTTTTTCCGTTTCGAACTTTCCTTTCCGGGCTAACAGGGTATCGACCGTACTTCCGTCGGGGCTTTCGAAACATACATAGAGAA
>DBGBSM010000126.1:0-12818 GCA_048468815.1 Parabacteroides sp. | reverse complement strand
ACTTTTGAGTAAAAGAAACCGGTAAAGAAAAGCTTTTCCGGTTCTTCGGAAAAGCTTTCTTTCTTTTTTGCAAGAAACGAAGCCTACCGGCAGAGCCATACATTAATAAAATAAGCGATTATGATAAACTATAAATTGATAACTATAGTAAGTTGTGTCCTCTTTGCGGCGGCATCGTGTAAGCCGGCCCGCAAAGGGGATGCTTCGTTCGCCGGCGCCGGCGACAGTACTGTCGTGATGCGGCCCATACATTTTAACGACGAAGACTCTTTTCTCACCTATGTCCAGGTTCATCACCTCAACTATATGTGGGAAGGAGCGGAACCTACTTCCGGGTTAGCGCCCGAACGTATCCACATGGATGGCGTGTATCCGGAGAACGATGCCGATGTGGTTACTACCGGCGGCAGCGGATTCGGCATTGCCGGGCTGCTCGTCGGTATCGAGCGCGGCTTTATTCCGCGTGCCGAAGGTGTGGCGCGGTTCCATAAAATAGTAGACTTTCTGGCGAAAGCCGACCGCTTTTACGGCGCCTGGCCGCACTGGATGCAAGGCAAAACCGGCCGGGTGAAGCCTTTCGGACAAAAAGACAACGGAGGCGACCTGGTGGAAACCGCTTTCCTGGTGGAAGGGCTCTTATGTGCCCGCCAGTACTTCCGTGACGGCAACGACAGCGAAAAACAGGTAGCCGCTAAAATCGATTCCCTGTGGCGCGGCGTGGAATGGAACTGGTACCTCAACGGAAAAGACGTGCTGTACTGGCACTGGTCGCCCGAGTATGAATGGGAGATGGATTTTCCGTTGCAGGGATATAACGAATGCTTCATTACCTATATCCTCGCCGCCTCTTCGCCTACGTACCCGATTCCCGCTTCGGCCTATCATCAGGGTTGGGCACGTAACGGAGCCATCAAAAGCGATGCGCGTCCGTACGGCATTCCGCTCTACCTCAAGCATAACGGTGCCGAGGAGTTCGGCGGCCCACTGTTCTGGGCGCATTATTCTTATATCGGGCTCAACCCGCGCGGGCTTACCGACGAGTATGCGAACTACTTCCTCGTAGACCGCAACCAAACGCTGGTGAACTACACCTATTGCGTAAAAAATCCGAAACACTTCAAGGGGTACGGCCCCGATTGCTGGGGGCTTACCGCCAGCTACTCGCTCAAAGGCTACGATGCGCATATGCCGGTCATCAACGACCACGGCGTAATCGCTCCTACCGCCTCCTTGTCGAGCTATCCGTATACACCCGAGGAATCGCGCGCTGCGTTGCATAACTTCTATTACAACTTAGGCGATTCGCTCTGGGGGAAATACGGCTTTTACGATGCGTTCAGCTTGCAGGAAAACTGGTTCCCAAAGCGGTATCTCGCTATCGACCAGTTGCCTATTGCGCCGATGATCGAGAATTACCGCACCGGCTTGCTCTGGAAATTGTTTATGAGCTGCCCGGAAATACAAGCGGGGCTCAACAAATTAGGCTTCCGCGTGGAAGACGAGGACACGGTGCGGTCGAAAGTAACCGCTTCGCTTCCCGGCCGCGAACGTACGGAAGCGGCTATGTTCGAAGAATGAATTTAATCCGTAAGATATGAAAAAGACAATTGTTTTATTGAGCCTGGCCTGTATGGCCGGCAGTGCGTCGGCACAAACGGGCGGCTGGAAAAGCTTTAGCGGCGACCCGGTGATCGAACACCGGGTCGATTCCGTGCTTTCCCTGATGACGCTCGAAGAAAAAATAGGCCAGATGTCGCAGTTCTCGGCCGATTGGGACGTAACAGGCCCCGTGATGAATCACGATTTCGAGTCGTATCTCGAAAAGGGATTGGTGGGAAGTATCTTTAATGCGTACACCGTGGACGGCGTACGGAAGCTGCAAGAACAGGCGTTGGCACACTCGCGCCTGAAAATACCCGTCTTGTTCGGGTACGACGTGGTACACGGGTTCCGTACCATTTTCCCCATCCCGCTGGCCGAGTCGTGCTCATGGGATTTGAAAGGGATGTACCGTACGGCGGCTATCGCAGCGGCCGAAGCCTCGTCGGAAGGTATTTGCTGGACGTTCGCCCCGATGGTGGATATTACCCGCGATGCCCGTTGGGGGCGCGTAATGGAAGGAGCGGGCGAAGACCCATACTTAGGCAGCCTGATTGCTGCCGCCCGCGTGCAGGGATTTCAAGGCGGCCCGAAGTGGCAATCGCTGAAAGACCTCAACACGGTATTGGCCTGCGCCAAGCATTTCGCGGCCTACGGTGCGGCCGAGGGGGGGCGCGACTATAACACGGTCGACCTGTCGGAGCGTACGCTGTACGATGTATACTTCCCGCCGTTCTATGCGTCGGTGAAGGCCGGGGTAGCCACCTTTATGGCTTCGTTCAACGAAATAGGCGGCGTGCCGAGTACGGCCAGCAGTTACCTGTTCCGCAATGTGTTGCGCGACGAATGGCAGTTCCGCGGCTTCGTGGTAACCGATTACACGGGCATCAACGAACTGGTGCCCCACGGCGTGGCGGCCGACGAAGCCGAGGCGGCCGTACTGGCGGCCAATGCCGGCATGGATATGGATATGACCGGCGCGGTATTTATCAAATACCTCGGCGATGCGGTTACGGCAGGCAAAGTATCCGAAGCGACCATCGACAATGCCGTGCGTCCGATATTGGAAATGAAGTTCCTGCTGGGCTTGTTCGACGACCCGTACCGGTACCTCGACAAGCAACGGGAGAAGGAAACGATAATGAAGCCCGAGTTTTTGCAGGTGGCCCGCGAAAGCGCAGCCCGTTCCATCGTATTGCTGAAGAACGAGCGCGAGTTCTTCCCTATTCCGAAGAACCGGCGCCTTACCGTCGCCCTGATCGGGCCGATGGTAAAAGACAAAACCAGCCTCAACGGCGAATGGGCGGGCAAAGGCGACCGCCAGCAAAGCGTTTCGCTCTACGAGGGGCTGATGGATAAGTACAAAGGCGGGAAGGTGAAGTTCGTGTACGCCCAAGGGTGCGACCTTACTACCGACGACCGCTCGGATTTCGATAATGCGCTGGCGGTGGCCCGGAGCGCCGATATGATCATCGCGGCGATGGGCGAAGATTTCAACTGGTCGGGCGAGGCGGCCAGCCGTACCGACATCCGGTTGCCGGGCGTGCAACAGGAGTTACTGAAGCGGCTGAAAGCGCTGAATAAGCCGCTCGGGCTGATTTTGATGAATGGACGTCCGCTCGACCTGTCGTGGGAAGACGAAAACACGGATGCGATTATGGAAACCTGGTATCTCGGCACGATGGCCGGTCACGGCATCGCCGATGTGATGGCGGGCGATTATAACCCTTCGGCCAAGCTCACCATGTCGTTCCCGCGCACGGTAGGGCAGTTGCCGTTGTATTACAATGCGAAGAATACAGGCCGTCCGCTGCCGCCCGATAATCCGAAGATGGATTATAAAACGTCGTACCTCGATTCGCCTAACACGCCGCTGTATCCGTTCGGTTACGGGTTGAGCTATACCACGTTCGCCATCGGGAAAGCGCGGCTCGACAAAACGTCGTTCGGCCCCGGCGGGTCGGTTACGCTCTCGGCCGATGTAACCAATACGGGGAAGTATGCCGGGGAGGTAATCGTACAATTGTATATCCGCGATAAAGTAGGTAGCGTAACGCGGCCGGTAAAAGAGTTGCGGGGATTTCACAAAATCGCTTTGAAACCGGGCGAAACGCAACGGGTTACGTTTACGATAGGCGAAGAGGAACTGGCCTTTTACAATGCCGACATGCAGTTGCAGGCCGAGCCGGGTGAGTTCGCCGCCTGGGTAGCGCAGAGTTCCGACGACGACTCGAACGGGGTTACGTTTACGTTCCGGGGCAACTAACCGGGGAGATAGGACAAATATTTCTTTTTCGCTCGCCGCGAAGGGCTTTCTTTCCGAGGAAAGAAACAAAGGCTTTGTGCGCGAAGGCTGGCCCTACCCTTGACAGGGCGGTTTAGGCCGTTACCACGGCGGGTTTTCATTTCTTTCTTTCAAGAGAAAGAAATGAAGACCGCCGGTAGGCGCCGTCGGCAGACGCCTCGCGGCGAGCGAAAAAGAAACCGCCCACCTCACCGGCAAATGAAAAAGGGTCGCTTCTTCACAGGAGCGGCCCTTTACGGTCATTATTCGCAGAAATAGAATCAGAAATTAGCTGCATCTACATCCCACCATACGCGGGTATTGATGTTGTCGGGGCCTTTCAGCAGCTTACGCGCCTCTTCTACGGCCTCCAGGTTCGTATTCCGCTCGTCGCGGGTAAACGGCAGGCGCTTGATAAACTCGCCGTTCGGAATCACGCCGTCGCTCCGGTTGTCGGCAACCGGGAACAACTTCGGATACCCGGTGCGGCGGAACTCGCTCCACGCTTCCTGCCCTTCGGGGAACATGGCGATCCACTTCTGGGTGATGATGCGCTGGAGTTTCGTTTCGTTGTCCGCCGCTTCGTCCCATTTCACGGTGACCTCGTTTGTGTTTTGGATGTTATTAGCCGGATTGTAGGGGTCTACGTAATCCGAGGGAAGATTGGTATCGTCGTTAATATACGTATTGTATGCAGTCGGCTCGGTAATCCCGTTGTCCAGGAACGATTGCCGGATGCCGGCTTCGTAGAACCCCTGTGCCGTACCGCCCATGTTCCAGCCCCGCAACGCCCCTTCGGCCCGGAGGAAATACACTTCGGCCACCTTCATCACCGGCAGCGGATACTTGGTAGTAGCTTTCACTTCCGGGTCCATATTGATAACCGAGTACATGATGTAGTTGGTTTTGTCGGGAATCACGATACCCTGGCGGATACCCACGTAGTTTCCGATATTGCCCGTCGGGTTTCCAGCCGCATCCTTGATGTCGATGATGTTTCCTTTATCGTCCTTGTACCAGCCTACCGGTTTCACGGTCGCTTCGAGGCGCGGGTCGTTGTACCCTTTCAGCATGCTGGTGTACGGAGCGCCCACCCGGATGTCGTTATACCCGAAACTGATTACCTGCAACGGGTTGGTAAGCCCTTCTTTCTTTACCTCGATATTGGGGTCGTCGGCCGCCAGTACCCCGTACGGATGGTTTACGGCCGCTTCCGCTACCTGCCGGGCCAGCGTGGGGTCTACTTTCACGATACGCATGGCCAGGCGCAGCCGGAGCGAATTGGCGAACCGTATCCAGAGGCCATAGTTCCCGTTGGCCATCTCGTCGAACGAGGAGATACGCGTCGGGGTTGTCTGGGCTTCCGGCGTCTGCACGAATGCCGTAAGCGAATCCACCGCTTCTTGCAACTCCTGGAAAAACGCGTGGTAAATCGACTCCTGCGAATCGTACGGCACGCTGTTTACCACCCCTTGCATCGCTTGGCTGTACGGTACCGGGCCGTACGTATCGGTTACCCGGTGCATGCCCGCCACCCGGATAATTTTCGCCAAGGCGCGGTAGTCGGGCAACTGCGTGTACGACAGGATGTCGTGTATCGGTTTCATGATATACAGTTCGCCCACCTTGAACGGCCATACGTTCCACCCTTCGTCCATCACGTAGGTGGAGTTGTTGTTATTGCCGCCGAACGGAGTCGGGTTTTCCAGGTAACCCGAGTACAAGTCGCCGTTCAGGTTCTGTTGCAACTGGAATTCGTAATCCCGGTTCTGGTAGTTCAGGTAAATCGACTCCATCGGTTGCGAGAAACGCGATTCCACCGGGATGTTCTCTTCCGGAATCCCTCCCGGGTTGGTATTGATGGTTTCGAAGTCGCCCGTACAGGCCGTCGTTCCCGCCAGGGCTACCGTAAGCAACCCCGGGAGTATACTCTTGATTTGTTTTGCTATCTTATTTTTCATAATCGTAACGCTGTTAGAATGTTGCTTTCAAGTTAAATCCGAAGCTCCGCGTAGCGGGCAATCCGAAAATATCGAATCCCTGCCAGCCGTTTTCGGTAGAAATCGACATATCGGGGTCGTGGGGCGCATCCTTGTACAGGAAAAAGAGGTTGCGGCCTACCAGCGAGAGGCTCAGGTTCTTCGACGCGCCGAACAAGTTCCGGAACGTGTATCCCAGCGAAAGTTCGCGCAGGCGGAAGTTGGTAGCCGAGTATACGTACTGGTCGCCCGCCTTGTCTTTTCCGGCCGTGGCCTCGTAGTATTTCTGGGCGTCGATACGGGTACCGTTGCCGATGTCCACACCCCCGTTGTCGCGGGCCTCGGCCGTCGTTTCCGTTACGCCGAAGCTATCCAGGTAGCTTTCCGTCATTCCTACCGTGTTGCCGCCGATGCGGCCGTCGAACAGGAAGTAAAGCGAGAAATCCTTGTACGTAATCGTGTTGCCCCAGCCCAATTGCCACTTGGAGTTTACGTTACCCGCATACTCGTAGTCGCTGCTGATTTGCGGGTTCCCCTGGTTATCCACCTTGATATTCCCGTTCTCGTCGTGCAGCAGTTTGCGGGTGTAAATATCGCCGTACTCGCCGTCTTGTTTCAGGATAAACCGGAAACCGGCCCCTTCGCCGATGGTTACGTAATTACCCAGGCGCGGGTCGAGTTCTTTTACCTTATTGTCGTTGTACGAGATGTTGAAGTCGGTTTTCCAGCTCCAGTCCGTGTTAAAGTCTTGCCGGTAGCTAATCGACGACTCGAAGCCCTGGTTCTGGATGTTTCCGGTATTGATGTAATAAAACTCGTATCCGCTGGCGGCGGGAGCATTTACTTCGAAGTACTGGTTTTTGCTGTTGGTTTTGTAGTACGTAAAATCGAAGTTGATGCGGTTGTTGAGCATCGACAGGTCGAAACCGAACTCCATCGAGTGTATTTTCTCCGGCTTCATCTCGGTGAAAGGCGCCCGGGTATTCACGGCCAGCGAGCCGATATTGAACGTAGCCATCGGGTGGGTGATGTAAGCCGGCATGTCGTTACCCACGATACTGTACGACCCCCGCAGCTTGAGCAGGTTGAACGTTTCCGGCATGTGGAATATCTCGTTCAGCAAAGCCGTGAGGCCGAACGAAGGATAGAAGTACGACTCGTTGTCGGTATAAGCCAGCGTCGACGACCAGTCGTTACGGCCGGTAATGTCGAAGTAAACCATCCCTTTGTATCCCACCTGCGCCGTAGCGAATACCGAGTTGAGCCGTTTCCGGGGCGATTCGATATACTGTACCGGGTTGCCCATGCTGTTCTCCAACGCGAAGAAGTTCGGGATAACCAGGTTATTCTTATCGGTATCCATCAAGGTGCGGCGCGTAGAATAGTTCGTAAAGCTAGTACCCAGCGAAGCGTTCAGTTCCCAGGCCTCGTTAAACGTTTTGTTGAAGTTCAGCAGCAAGTCGCCGTAGAACTGCCTGGCGTGGAACGTTTCCACCCGGTACCGCCCGTTCGAGGCTACCAATACCTGCGGCGAGGTGGCATACATCTTCATGTCGTAGTAATCCTGCGTGTTGTCGATGCTTAAGCGCCCCTGGATATTGAGGTAGTCCGTAAAGTTGTATCGTACGATGCCCGAAGCCATTACGCGGTCGCGCCGTTCTTTGCTGGCGTTCCGGTGGAGTACCCAGTACGGGTTTTGAGTAAAATCGTCGGTAGGCGTATACCAGTTCTCTGCGTTCAGGTTCCGCACCGGGTCGAACAGCTCGTAATTCTCTTTATAGTATTTGAAATCGCCGTTGGCGGGGAAGGTATACAAGCCGGTGAGGGGGTTGAAGTACGTACCGCCGTGAGGACGGTTATGCGCCCGTTGGGTGATGTAGTTCAGCGTGGCGTCGATGGTAAGCTTGTTCTGGAACAGCTTGAACGTTTGGCGCGCCGTCATGTTATGCCGCTGGAAATCGTTGGTCGGCATAATACCCAGCGACGTGGTATTGGCATACGAGATGTAGCTTTGCATCGTTTCCGTACCCCCGTTCAGCGAGATGGAGTTGATGTAGCTCGAGCCGGTACGGAAAAACTCGCTCAGGCGGTCGGAGCCCGATGCCTTTTCCGTGAGTTTCGGCCCCCAGCTCTTGTAATCCAGTTGGTCGCCCGTTTTTACCGCTCCGTACGTGCTTTGCAGCTTCGGACTGGTCAGGCGCGTTTCCAGCGTAATGTTACTGGAAAAATCGATGCGGATGCTCCCCTCGCGTCCTTTCTTGGTGGTAATCATAATTACCCCATTCGCAGCCATGCTTCCGTACAGAGCGGCAGCCGACGCCCCTTTCAGCAGGTTGATGCTGGCGATGTCGTCGGGGTTGAGGTTCGATAACGCATCCCCTCCGTCGCGGCCGGAATATTCGCTTTCCTGCTGGCTCGTTTGCGGGTTCGACATCGGGATACCGTCGATTACGATGAGCGGCTGGTTATTCCCCTGTGCCGATTTGTTTCCGCGCAACAGAATCTTGGCCGAGCCGCCCGCTCCGCTCGAGTTGGGGTTGATTACCAACCCCGCCGTTTTACCTTGCAGGCTGTTTACCAGGTTGGTTTCCTTGGCGCGTGTCAGTTCTTCGCCGCCTACGTTCTGGGTGGCGTACGTGAGGCTCTTGGCTTTCCGCTGGATACCCATGGCGGTAACCACCACTTCCTGTACTTTCAGCGACCCGCCGGTGAGGTCTACATCGATGATGTTTTTGTTTCCCACGGGAACTTCCTGGGTCTCCATGCCGATGTACGAAAATACCAACACATCGGAAGGCATCGCTTCGATGGTGTATTTTCCGTCCATGTCGGTTACGGTACCCTGGGTAGTACCCTTAATCACTACATTGGCT
Source organism: Parabacteroides sp. (assembly GCA_048468815.1). Classification (GTDB taxonomy): domain Bacteria; phylum Bacteroidota; class Bacteroidia; order Bacteroidales; family Tannerellaceae; genus Parabacteroides_B. The sequence continues at coordinate 4,083 of DBGBSM010000126.1, read as the reverse complement.
CCGATAAGCGGCAAATTCTCGTCTTTGTCCATGACGGTACCGCTAACCGTTTTCGTTTGTGCCCACAGCACATTTGTACATGCCCCTACGAGGAACAGTACAAACAACATTAAGCTCTTCTTCATAAAGCTGGTTCGTTTTGGCAGGTTAATAAATAATTCGAGTTCATAAATATTATATTTCCGTTCATAAAAAAAGCATCTGTTTAGGCATTACGGAGTGTGTTTACCGTGTGTGCTTGAGTGAATTAAGTTTAATCAGGCATCTTTTCCATACTTCGTTTCGCTTTAGTTTTACATGTAGGAGCGTGTTGTTACCTCTCGTATTGATATAACCGCCGATTGTCAAAAAAGTTTTTTATTATGCTAAGCTATTATAAGTTTTAACTCACGAAAGTATTTTTAAGAGATGTCCGCCCGCTCGTACCGTGCCGGGCAGCGGCAAAAAAACGGCCCGTTCCGGGGGAATAAAAAGCAATCCATAGCGAGAATCGGAAATTATACCTACTTTTGTTCTGATAGAAAAGTACGTGACAGAAATGAACACAGAGGCACGGAGAGCTTACGGAAGAATAGAACGCAGGGATTTTTAAATGAAACACAGAGGCACAGAGTCACAGAGGTGAAGAAAGTGTAAAGAGAACGAACTCTATCCCGAAAAGCCCCAGCCTTCAGTGAGCGAGCGTTAAAAAAACGATACGTAGCGAACGCCCGGAAGGCCGGAAGGTTTTATATAACCAGTCTGTATGCTTCTACCGCATTGAATAAAGCCGGCCTCTTCGTATGGCCTCCCGGGGCCTCAGTGAGAGAGCGTGAAGAAAATGGTACGTAGCGAACGCCCGGAAAGCCGGAAGGTTTTATATAACCGGTCTGTATGCTTCCACCGCATTGAATAACGTCGGCCACTTCGTATGGGCCCACGGGCCTCGGGCGATGAGCGTTAAGCAGACCGGCTGAAAGCGAGCGTTAAAAAAGCCACGCTGTTTGAGCTCCTGTAAGGAGCGAGTTCGGGGCTTTTAGCGAGTGAAAGCCGGGATGTAGCGAAGCGGACGTAGCCCTTGAACTTTCTTTGCTTCGTTTCTTTGGTTCAAGCCAAAGAAATGAAGACCGCCGGTAGGCGCCGTCGGCAGACGCCTCGCGGCGAGCGAAGAAAACCCGCCGTGGTAACGGCCTAAACCGCCTGTTAAGGCAAAAGCAGGCCTTTGTAAGAAAGCAACGTTTTCTATCTTCGTTTCTTTCGAAAAAGAAACGAAACCGTCGGCAGACGCCTTCGCGGCGAGCGAAAAAGAAATTTTTGTCATACACTATAGTTCTGATAGTATATAACCAAACGCAAGTCAACATATGAGCGAAAAGATGCATTGGGATAAATTGCTTTCGGGGCGCCGGTTCGGCATGGAAGAATTCCACGAACGCAAACACGAGCGTACCGATTTCCAGCGCGATTACGACCGGCTGATATTTTCATCCCCTTTCCGCCGGTTGCAGAACAAAACCCAGGTATTTCCGTTGCCGGGGTATATTTTCGTGCATAACCGGCTCACCCACAGCCTGGAAGTATCGTGCGTAGGGCGTTCGTTAGGAAATAACATCGCCAAGGGGCTGGTACTCAAGTATCCGGAAGGAAGCATCAACTTCCCCGAAATAGGCTCTATCGTTTCGGCCGCCTGCCTGGCGCACGACATGGGAAACCCCCCGTTCGGCCATTCGGGCGAACGGGCCATCTCTTCGTATTTTCTCGAAGGAAACGGAAAGGCGCTGGAACAAAAAGTACGCGCCGAAGGGAACCGCTGGGAAGATTTCAGCTTTTTCGAAGGCAACGCCAATGCCTTGCGGTTGCTTACGCATCAGTTCGTAGGGCGCCGCAAGGGCGGTTTTGCGCTTACCTACAGCACGTTGGCAGCTATCGTGAAGTATCCGTACGCCTCGGTGGCGTCGGGCGGGAAAAAGAAATTCGGTTTTTTCCAGACCGAAGAAGATTCGTTCAACCGGATTGCGGCGCAACTCGGTATGCTACGCCATCCCGAGCGGCCGGAGCAGTACGTGCGTCATCCCCTGGTGTACCTGGTAGAAGCGGCCGACGATATTTGTTACCAGGTGATGGACATCGAAGATGCGTATAAGCTGAAACTGCTGAGCCGCGAGGAAACCATCGGCTACCTGCTGGGCTTCTTCGAGAGCGACCGCTTGCCCCACATCGAGAAGGTAATGGGGCTGGTCGACGATACGAACGAAAAAATCGCTTACCTGCGCTCGTGTATCATCGGCCGGCTGGTCGACGAATGCTCGCGGGTGTTTATGGAGAACGAGGAAGCCATGCTGGCGGGAACGTTCGCCGGGCCGCTCATCGACCGGATTTGCCCCACGGCGAAAGCGGCGTACGATACTTGCTCGGCGATGGCGTACGAAAAGATTTACAAGTCGCGCGACGTGCTCGACATCGAGCTGGCGGGTTACCGCATCTTCGGCTCGTTGATGGACAGCCTCATCGAGGCGGTGATGACCCCTTCGCATGCCTATTCGAAGTTATTGCTCCAGCGCATCCCCGAGCAGTACGACACGCAGGTAAAATCCACCTACGGCAAAATTCAGTGCGTGCTCGATTATATCTCGGGTATGACGGATGTGTATGCGCTCGATTTGTACCGGAAGATTACCGGGATGAGCCTGCCGGCGGTCTGACCGGCAGACTGTTCCGGAGCGGGGCCTCCGGCATTACGCCGGCATGCGGAGTCCGGCGGATACGAAGCGGGGATAGTTTGCTAAGGCCGGATTTACTGCAAAATCCCGTTCGTGGTTATGCAGCGGTACTGCACATTGCATGCAGTGTTACTGCAATGCTTATGCAGTGCAACTGCAATAATTATGACAGTCGTACTGCATAACGTTTGCAGTGACGCTGCAAACAATGTGCAGTAAAAATGCAGTGAAAAGGCGTCTCTTAAAACGCTTCCCGGTATTTAGCTTCTCCCCGGTCTTCGAGAATATTCAGGTAACTGCGGTAGCGCGATTCGCTGATGTAATGTTCTTCCACCGCTTTAATCACCGCACAACCCGGCTCGTGGCGGTGCGTGCAATTGCCGAACCGGCACATCGAGGCGAACTTGAAAATATCCGGGAAGTAATGCGATACCTCCGTCTGCTCCATATCGAACGTACCGAACCCTTTGATACCCGGGGTGTCGATGAGGTAACCCCCGTCGGGCAACGGAATCATTTCGGAGAACGTGGTAGTATGCATCCCTTTGTTATGGTACTCCGAGATGTCGCCGGTTTTGAGGTGAACCCCCGGCACCAGCTTGTTAATCAAGGTCGATTTTCCCACTCCCGAATGCCCCGAAAGCAACGTGATTTTATCCTTCAGGAGCGTGCGCAGCGGATTGAGTCCGTCTTCGCACAAGGCGGAGATTTGGCAACAAGGGTACCCGATGGTGGTGTACAGGCGAATCAATCCCTCCATATATTCCCGGTCTTCCGGCAGGTACCGGTCGGTTTTGTTAAAAACGATATGCACCGGCACCCGGTACGCTTCGGCGGTAGCCAGGAAGCGGTCGATAAAAATCGTCGTGGTGATGGGGTAGTTCACCGTAACCAGTAGGATGGCCTGGTCGAGGTTGGCGGCGATGATATGGGATTGCTTCGACAGGTTCGACGCCCGGCGGATGATGTAGTTCTTCCGGTCGGCTATTTCCGTGATAAAAGCCGTGCCTTCGGCGTTCGTTTCGATTTCCACCCGGTCGCCTACCGCCACGGGGTTGGTGCTGCGAATCTCCTTCAGGCGGAAATTCCCCTTGATTTTGCTTTCGATGTCGCGTCCGTCGTCGGTACGGACCGTGTACCAGCTACCGGTATTTTTAATCACTAATCCCTTCATGCGCTTCGTTCTTTTCTGTATAACAGTACATGACAAAATCTGTTTTTTGTTCAGCCACGGCGGGTTTCTTCGCTCGCCGCGAGGGCGTCTGCCGACGGCGCCTACCGGCGGTCTTCATTTTTTCTCTTGACAGAAAAAACGAAGCAAAAAAGGTCAAGGGCTACGTCCGCTTCGCTACATCCCGGCTTTCGTTCGCTAAAAGCCCCGAAC
>DBGBSM010000125.1:0-11014 GCA_048468815.1 Parabacteroides sp. | reverse complement strand
GGTAACGGTCGTTCCCGGCCTCGCCGGAGAAAAGCCTGCCTTCGCTAAAAAGCCCTTTGCTTCTTTCCGTGGAAAGAAAGCAACGTTTTCTTTTCTTCGTTTCTTTCGAAAAAGAAACGAACCCCCATGCGGTAACCCTTTAACCCTTGCAAATGTGGAAACGACAAACCCGATATTAGCTATTCTCGACGAACCTTTCACAGCAGGCACCACCTACGACCTGCACCCCATCAGCAACCGCCTCTGGAAACTGGAAGGCGGCTCCACTTACTTTTGCCTCCGCGGAACGGCGCATATCACCGTAGATTTGAAAGAATACGAAATCGTACCCAATACCCAACTCATCCTGTTACCGGGAACGATTCTCAAAATCAACGACAGTTCGCCCGATTTCGCCGCCTCTTATTTCGCCTTTCCGCGAGCGCTTTTCCTCGAAGCCTCGCTCCGGTTGGAGTCGACCTTTTTCCGTTTCCTGAAAGAAAACCCGTGCTATACGCTGTCCGAAGAAAATACGAATGCGGTGAAGGGCATGATGAACGCCATGGCGGCCATTTACGCCGACCGGGAAAACCGTTTCCGGAACCAAATCGTGAAGAACCATTTCCAATGCTTCCTGTGGGATATTTACGACAAGTGTTACCGGTACTTCGGGCAGCCCCGCATCGAAGGGCGGAACCGGCAAGACGAAATATTCAAGAACTTCATCGCCCTGGCACACGAACAGTGTTGCACCGAGCGGGAAGTATCTTATTATGCAGACAAACTGTGTATTACCACCAATTACCTCACCCACATATGCCGCAACATAGCCGGTTCGCCGGCCAAACGAATCATCGACCGGCTGGCTATCCTCGAAATCAAAGTGCTGTTACAACGGCCCGAGTTGAGCGTGCAGGAAATAGCCGACCGGCTCGCCTTTCCCGACCAGTCGTACCTGGGCAGGTTTTTCAAAAGATACGAAGGCGTTTCGCCGATGGAATACCGCAACCGGTTGGGTACCTTGTAAATTTCCGTAACCAACCGGGTTGCTTTCTGGCCGGCCGCCCCGGTGGAAAAGAGCGCCCCGGCACCCATGCCCTTCTTCACGTCTCATTCCCTGCACGAGGTGGAGTGCGTCTGCATCCTCCCCACCACTGTATCGACGGTGCTACCTACGTAGAGCGCAGTGTGCTACCTACCTAAAACGCATAGTGCGGCCTACCTAGAGCGCAGACTGCTACCTACGTAGAGCGCACTCCCTATACAACGGTAAGTACATGGCCGACGAGCCTCGTAACATCCGGAAAGCGTCGTATTACGCTCTATAGAGGACCGGCAAAGAAAAACCTCCCTCCCCCGGGAGATTCCTTTTCGATTCGGGAATCTCTCCGGCAGGAAGGAGGTTTCGTTTATAAGGAAAGAATTACGGTTGTTTAGATAGCGAACTCGTCCGTGCGGTGAATCCACTGGCCGCGGGTAAAGTCGGGGAAATCCACCAACGCGCCGCCCCGGGCGATCGACATTTCGGAAAGAGGCGAAATAGCGCTCCAGGCAGCCGCGTCGTAGCAATCCATCGGAGCCGGCTTCTGGTTATGGATGCAGTCGATAAAGTCGTACATCATGATGAAGTCCATACCGCCGTGTCCGGCTTCTTTCGCCTGGGCTTCGAGCGAACTCCAGAGCTTGTGGTCGTACTTCTTGAACCACTCTTCGGAATCGTCCCAGCGGTGCGGTTTCGATTTGCCCTGTACGTATACATGGTCGCCGTCGTTCATCCACAAGCCTTCGGTACCCTGTACGCGGAATCCCAGCGAATACGGACGGGGCGAGTTGGTATCGTGCGTTACGATAATGGTTTCGCCGTTCGCACACTTGATTTGGGTGGTTACGATGTCGCCCAGGTTGAAACGTACTTTGGCCAACGGATGGTTCTCGCCGCCGTTGTCGACGATATATTTATGCAAGCCGCGCGACTGGGTAGCCATCGAAGCGAGCGACAGGAAACGGTTGCCGCGATTGATGTTGACACAATGCGCCACCGGACCCGCTCCGTGGGTAGGATATACGTCGCCGTTCCGCCTGACCGAGTGGTTGGTACGCCACTGCGCTTCGGCGAAAGCCGTAGGCCCCATGCGCAAGTCGCCGCTGCCGGGAACGTAGTTATAGTGCTGGCCGTCGTTGAACTTCACTTCGCGCAGGTCGTGCTCGTAACCGCAACGGCAATGTGTGATTTCGCCGAACAACCCTTCGCGTACCATACGCAAAGCGGCCATCACGTCGCGGCGGTAACATACGTTTTCGAGGATATTGAGGTGGCTGCCCGTGGCTTCGGATACGTTTACCAAATCCCAGCATTCTTCCAGCGTATTGGCTGCCGATACTTCCACGCCCACATAGGGTACGCCCGCCTTCATGGCGGCTACCGACATCGGCACGTGCCATTCCCACGGACTGGCGATAATCACGCAATCGAACTCTTCGTTGTTCAACATCTGCTCGAAAGCGCGCTCGCTACCGGTATATACTTTCGGAGCGGCTACGTTAAAGCCGGCGATATGCTTGAGTGTACGTTCGATGGGGCCTTGCTGGATGTCGCAAATGGCTACGATTTTGTTTCCGGGAATCGACAACACATTATTAATATGTTCGTGGCACCGCGAACCGGTACCGATAAAGCCGAAGCGCAACTTGCCGTCATCTTTGCCGGCCGCTTTTTTCTTCTTCGCTTCCGGAGCACCGGCGATAATCGTTTCGGCCGAAACGTTTCCGCTCATGGCCAAACCGGCAGTGCCCAATCCGGCCACTGTCATTTTCTTCAGGAAAGAACGACGTGTGTTTTCCATTTTCGTTTCTATTTTAAGTGTGTTTCTGATGAGAGAGCAAATTTAAAAGATTCCCGCTACACTTGCAACGTCTAACGGGCTTATTTCCACACGAAGAATCTTAAAAACAAAAAATAAACACAGAGAAACGGAGCACTTGAGAAAAAAGCGCATGCGCCCATCGGATTGAAGCAACCCTTCTGGCCGGGCTCTGCCCCCGGCTCATCGTATAAACGCCGGTTCCACCGTATTATATAAAGCCGGTCATATCGTACGGCCCCGGGGTTTCAGCGAGGGTACGTGAAGAAAATGGTACGTAGCAGCGAACGCCCGGAAGGCCATGCTGTTTGAGCTTACGTACGTAAGCGGGTTCGGGGCTTTTCACGAGCGAAAAGGCCCCCCGCCGCGGGAACGGCCGAAAACCACCTTTCGCAGCAAGCGAAAAGCTCCCGCCGGAATAACAGCCTAAACCGGCAGGTGAAGAAGAAAGCCGACTTTCGTGCAAAACGCTTTTCTTTCCGCGGAAAGAAAGGCGATTTGTTTTCTTTTTACCGCAATCGTTTTATCTTTGTTTATCCGGAACAGGCTGAGCCCGCCGGAGCAAACAACCCGATTACGCATGCCCGACCTGACGATACCGAGCGAACTGATAAACCGAATCAACCGGGGCGATGCCCGGGCGTTCGAAACGTTGTACAACGCGTATTACGTGTATTTATGCGCAGTAGCCGTTAAGTACGTATACGACCCGGCTGTGGCCCAGGAGATAACGAACGACGTTTTCCTCAACGCCTGGCACCTGCGCGAACAACTCGTTTACCCCGTAAACGCTTACCTGCGGCAAGCGGTACAGAACCGGAGCCTCAACTACCTGCGTTCGCTGCGCATGCAAGAAGTGCCGTTGACCGAAGCGGAAGAAAAGCTGCTCCGTTTCCGAGAAATGCAAACCGGTTCCGACGAACATCCGTTGAGACGCCTCGAAAACAAAGAACTGCACCAACTGGTAGCCGAAGCGGTAAGCCGCCTCCCCGAACGGTGCCGCCAGGTTTTCACACAAAAGTTCTATTACGGCAAAACCTCCGAAGAAATCGCCCGCGAGTACGGATTGAACGCCAGCACGGTGCGCGTGCAACTGAAAATCGCACTTACCAAATTAAAGGAAGAACTGAGAGACGTATATCCCGTATGGCTGCTGTTCTTTTAATGCGACGCCACCCCGCCCCCGTGTACAAACCGGAAAGAAGAGCGGCTATACCCGTACAACGCAAAAAATGCGGAGCAGCCAGCCGCAACGATTATAAAAAAATGTTTCCGCTCCCTCCGGCATACGGAAGAAACGGAAACAAGGAAGGTTCGAATCGGAATTGCATAGCCGGCACACCCGGCGAAGCGCCGCGGCGCAATTACCGGATATAACCGGGTAAAACAAGGAAAACGGCCCGTTAAAAATCGGTTCGCTTACCCGTTTCGCGCTTCAACTGCTCGAAGCGCATCATCATCCGGCGCAGACGGCGCGGCTCTTTTTCCGCTAAGTTTACCCGTTGGCCTACGTCTTCTTTCACATTATACAATTGGTACCCGTTGCTAAATCCCACAAAGGCCGCCTCTTCCGGGTCGCCGTACAAGTCGGGATACGGCGGAATCATCACCCAGTCGCCCTGGCGGAAAGCGTAATTGAACATCCCCTCCGTTACGAGCTCCTTGCGGCCGTCGGCGCTTCTGCCTAAAAATACGTTCAGCGTATTCTGGCTGTCGGTTTTATCGGAATACGTCTGCCCCACCAGGGCAGCCAGCGAAGCCAGCAAATCCATCTGGCACACCAGTGCATCCGATACGCCCGGCTTTACCTGCGCCGGCCAGCGAAGCATGAACGGGATGCAAGTACCCCCGTCGTACAGGCTGGTTTTGCCGCCGCGGTACGGACCCGCTATCTTGTGGTCGCCCACCAACTCTACCGCCTGGTCGCAATAGCCGTCGTCGAGTACCGGGCCGTTGTCGCTGGTAAAAATCACCAGTGTGTTCTCCGCCAGCCCCAGCTTGTCGAGCACTTTCAGAAATTCGCTCACACACCAGTCGGCTTCCAGTATCACATCCCCGCGGGGACCCATGCCCGATTTACCGGCGAACCGCTCGTTCGGCACGCGCGGCACGTGCGGCTGGTGCAGCCCGTAGTACAAAAAGAAAGGCTTGTCTTTATTCTCCTGAACGAAACCCACGGCTTTATCGAGGAACAGTTCCGCCATATCTTCGTCTTTCCATTGCGCCGACCGGCCCCCTTTCTGGAAACCGATGCGCGGTACCCCGTTTACGATAGAGCCGCCATGCCCCACGCTGGGATGCATCCGCAGCAATTCCGGATTGTCCTTGCCGGTAGGTTCGCCGGGGAAATTATGCTTGTAGCTTACCGCGAGCGGGTCGGCCGGGTCGAGGTTCACCCCTACCCCGTTTTCGATAAAGATACACGGCACCCGGTCGTTGGTAGCCGCCTGGATAAACGAATAGTCGTATCCTACTTCGGTAGCGCCCGGGTATACCTTTTCGTTCCAGTCGACGGCGCCGTCGCCCAGCCCCAGGTGCCACTTGCCTACCGAACCGGTAACATAGCCGGCCTGTTTCATCACCTTAGGCAACGTAATCCGCTGCGTGTCGATAATCAGCGCCGCGTTGCCCGGAAGAATCTTCGCATCCCGGTTCGTCCACGGATACAACCCGGTAAGCAACGAATAGCGGCTGGGCGTAGAGGTAGCCGCCGTACAATACCCTTGCGTAAAACGGATGCCTTCGTTGGCCACCCGGTCCATGCCGGGCGTTTGGATGCGGCTGGCGCCGTAGCAACTCAAATCGCCGTAACCCAGGTCGTCGGCCTCGATAATCACGATGTTCGCAGGCTTCGGTTGTCCCTGCGCCGGCAAAGCCGCCGGCAGGGCCACCCCTGCCAGCATACTTGCGGTAATACGATTAAACGAATTCATACTGAACATATACAAGTTAGTTTAACGGATTCTGCGTGAGCGTACCCGGATAGGCGTTGATTTCGGACTGCGGCAATAACTGTACCACGCGCGGGTCGGTAGGCTCGACTTCCCAGATGGTATTATAAAACCCGGGATAACGGCGAACCATCTTTTCACCCAGCCGATACACGTCGAAACCGCGGTCGGCCTCGTAGGCCATTTCCAGTTGCCGTTCTTTCATGATGCGCTCCTTCGCGTCCGCCGCATCCAGCGAAGCATATCCTCCTCCGGGAATCGCCCGTTCGCGCACCGTATTCAAATAGCCGCGAGCCGTTTCGTAATCACCCTTCTTGGCAAGCGCTTCGGCACAAAGTAAATACATTTCCGCCAAACGGGAAACCAACGGCGAATGCAATTGCGGCACGCCGTTTTCGAGCGAACACTTGTAGCTGTAAAACTCGGGGTAGCCGTTGTTGAGCGTCACTTCCCAATCGTCGATACCGATATAAGATTTCCCATCGTATTCGATACTGTATTTTTTGTTCGCCGCATCTACCGTCTGCAATGCATACACCTTTTCTCCCGACTTTGCCGTCAGCACGCCTCCCTGCCCGGTAACCGGAAGCTGTTTATACGTGTACCCGCTCAGGTTACCGTCTTTACCGTACAATTCGTGCACGAACCGGAACACCCGGTTTTTCTTTCCGTCTGTTTCCACATACTGCGGATGGATAAAGGCCGCACGTGCATCGGTGAACTTCCGGTCGGCATAATCGTTATAACCGGGTTCGTCGTATAAATCGAGCAGTTTCTTGCTGGCATAAATCTCGCCCCACCCCACGTTCTGGATATTGGCATACATACTCCCGATTACCGGATTGTAGTTGGTGATTTCGGAATCGAGCCGCTTCACGGCGAAAATCGTTTCGGTTTGCGAAGCGTCGTCGGGTGTCATTTCGTTGTACGTCATGAACTTCTCCCGCGGCAACAACTCGAACGGGCCGTGTTGGATTACCTGGTCGGCATAATGAAAACACGAATCGGCATAAGTGGTATTCGGATTCTCGTACGTACCGCTCATATAGGCATATACCCGCGCCAACAACGCCTGGGCGGCATATTTGGAAGCGTAAATCGGCGAACGGTACTTCGTCATCAGCCCTTCGGCTTTCCGCAAATCGTATACCGCCTGGGCGTACACTTCCTTCACGGTAGCCCGGTCGGGCAATACGAGGCCGTCGAGATTATCGGGAATGTTTACGATAGGCACACCCAAATTGGTTTCGGGCGACTGGTAATACGGCCGGCCGAAGATGCGGCACAGATAGAAGTACATCATACCGCGCATAAAATGCGCTTCGCCCAACTTCTGGTCTACCTCGGCCGATTCGCCCTCGTCCACCAGGTCGATGATGTTACTTGCCTGGGCGATAATTTTGTATCCGTTCTTCCACACCGTAGGAATATGGGTGTTGGTGGGCGTATGCTGGTACGACATGTACTGGCTGAAGTTGTTGGTGGTAGCGTTCTGCTTCATGATGTTGTCGCCCGGGTACTCGCCTGTGCGGTGCATCACGTCGGTAGCCGCAACCAACTGGGCATAACACCCGTTCAATAAAATATCCACCGCCGTAGCCGGGTCGTCTTGAATCGACTCGGCCGAATAACTACCGTAAGGAAGACGTTCGATGTCGCAACCGGTAAAGGCCAGGGCACCCGCAAGGAATGCCGAAATATAGATTTTTTTCATAATCGTTCTGCTCATTATAAAGTAAGACTTAATCCTAACACAAACTTACGGGTTTGCGGATAAACCGACGCCGCTACCCCGGTACCTTTTCCTTCGTTCAATGGCGGCACTTCCGGATCGATGCCCGAAAAGCCGGAAATCACGAACAGGTTTTCGCCAGATGCATACACCCGCAACTTATCGATAAACCGCTTGATCGGAATGTTATATCCGATAGTGAGGTTTCGGAAACGCAGATACGAGGCGCTTTCGAGGTACCGGGACGAAACGGAGTTGGAACTCGACGTATTGCCGTATACGGCTTTCGGGTGGGTAGCGATGTCGCCCGGCTGCTGCCAACGGCTCCAGTCGTCTTTGAGCTTCATCTGGTTACGGTCGGTATAAGCGCCGTCGGTATCGAACTCCATCCGCATGTAGTTGTAAATCTTGCCGCCTACCGAATAGCTGAACATGGCCGACAAATCGAAATCCTTCCACGTAAGCGAAGTAGAGAAACCGCCGTAGAAATCGGGATTCGACGAACCGCAAACCACCGGGCTTTTGGCTGCCAAGGCATAATTGTTCGTAGTAACGCGCTGGCCGTTCTCGTCGGTGGCGTACCAGAGCGGATCGCCGTTCTCCGGGTCTACTCCGGCCCATTCGGTGGTGTACCACGAGTCGATATCGTATCCCGGCTTCAGTATCTTGTCGGCCGGCCCCACAATCTTCGAATCGGCGCCCTGGATAATGATTTCCGGTTTATCGCCGTACAGCTTCTTCACTTTGTTTTTGTTGGTGGCGATGTTGGCCGAAACGTCCCAGCTCCAGTCTTTCGTTTTCAGAATATCCACGCCCACCGTAGCTTCGAAACCTTTGTTGTTTACCTCGCCGATATTCTTGTAATTGACAGACCAGCCGGTAACGCCGGATACCGGTACGTTGTACAGCAAATCGGTGGTTTTCTTGTTGTAATAATCCAGCGTAAGGCTTACGCGGTCGAAGAACATAGCATCGAGCCCCACTCCGAACGTATAGGTTTTCTCCCAGGTAAGGTCTTTGTTTCCGATTTGGCTCATCATGGCGCCCGGCACGCCGTTATACCCGTCGCCGATGCTGTAAAGGGCGTATTGCGGATACAGCACGCCCGGCCGGCTCCCTACCGAGCCGTAGCTGGCGCGCAACTTCAACTGGTTTACCCAGTCGGCTTGGAAAAAGGCTTCGCGGTTGATATTCCAGCCGCCGCTCACAGAAAAGAACGTTCCGTACCGGGCGTCCTCGCCGAAATTGGAAGCGCCGTCGCGCCGCACGGATACCTGCGCTAAATAGCGATTATCGTATGCATAATTGGCATTCAGGAAATACGACTGTACCGCCCATTCCTTTTGCTCGCCGGTGGTAGCCTTCGGCGTGGTAGCCACGTCCGCCACATTGAATCCCGGAGGAAAGCCGGAAGCCTTCTGCTCGGTTTTCTTGCCTGTATACGAATTGTACTCGTAAGCTAACAGCGCATCCACCGAATGCTTGCCGAACGTTTTGTTGAAACGCAACAACTGGTTGGTGTACAAGCGGTAATACTCATCTTTGGTGTCGGCGATAATCCCGTTATCGGCCTGTCCGCCCGACGAGCGCGGGTCGGTATAGCCTTTTTGGGCAGTGTTGCCGTACTTGTAATTGTTTACCGACGAAAAGGTGAGCCAGTCGGTAATTTTGATGTCGAAGTCGAAATTGCCCATAAACTCGTACGCGGTGGCCTCGGTATAATTCCACTGCAAATCGTACAGGTAATTGCCCAGCTTGGGCGAAACCCACTCCTTCGGCTGGGCCTCTTGTATCAACTCGCCGTTTTCATCGTAAGGGCTATCCCACGGCAGATGGGTGTACATGGATTCCACGTTGTGCTGCCGGTCGTCGGTGTCTTTCCGGGCGCCCCACACCGAAGGCCGGATTTTCAGCCAGTCGGTTACCTGGTAATCCACGTTGAACCGGAAATTGTAGCGGGTAAGGTCGTATCCTTTCACGGCACCCGACTCGTCGTACACGCCCAGCGAGATATACGTTTTTATCTTGTCGCTCCCGCCGGAGATAGAGATATTGTAATCCTGCGCCACTCCCAGGTGGGTAGCGTTGTCCCACCAATCGTAATTCTTGTTGCGCAAACTCTCGTTATACTGCGGAAACTGAATGGCTTCCTGGTTCGAGAACGAGCGGTAATAATCGTACAATTCGGCGCCGTCCATCACGGAGAAACCGCCGGTGTTGAGCTGCGAGATACCGGTTTTGGCCGAGATATTCACCACGGCTTTCCCCTCTTTCCCCTTTTTGGTAGTTACTACGATGACCCCGTTGGCGCCCATCGAACCGTAAATGGCGGTGGAAGCAGCGTCTTTCAGGATGGAAATCGATTCGATGTCGGCCGGGTTCAGGTTGCCGGCGCTGCTGCCTACCAGCACGCCGTCGATTACCCAGAGCGGGTCGGTGCCGCCGTTTACGGTAGCTTTTCCGCGAATCACGATTTTACCGGTAGCGCCCGGTTGCCCCGAGCCGCTGTTCACATATACGCCCGGCGCCTTTCCGCTCAGCAGGTTCTCGGCCGAAGGCGAAGTGGCGTCCAGCAGCTTCTCTTGCTTAACCACTTGCATGGCGCCGGTAAGGCTTTCTTTTTTCTGAGTTCCGTAGCCCACTACCACCACTTCGTCGAGCCGCTGGGTATCTTCGTTGAGGTACAGCGTCATAGGTGCTCCGGCCGTGGCTTTCGCCTGCGACTTGAGGTAGCCGATATACGATACTTCGAGCTGAGCGCCCTGCGGAACTTCGAGCGTGAAATTCCCGTCGTAGTCGGTACTGGTGCCGTTGGTAGTGCCTTTTACCAGCACGTTGGCTCCGATAACCGGCTCTTTGGTAACGGCGTCGAGCACTTTGCCGGTTATTTTTACCGTTTGCTGGGGCACCGGTACGGCGCCCAGTATCCGTTTGGCACCGTTGTCCGATTTATACACGATAATACGGTTATTCTTCAGCTCGAACGAAACGTTCCGCATGGAAAGAACCGAGTGAAGTATTTTTTCCACCGACTCGTTGTTCGCCCGGACTGAAATCACTTCGTCGAGGTCGACATCGTTATTCCGTATCAGGAAGGTAAAATCGGTTTGTTCTTCTATCGCATCGAAGAGTTGTTTCAAGGTTGAGTTTTCAAGTTGCACCGAAATCTTGTAGGCTTGCAGCTCGCCGGCCCGGACGGTTTGCGAAACGAGTCCGGCGGCCGTAGCCAATAGCATAACGGCGGCCCAATGCAGGGTTTTCTTTTTTAATTTACTAAATTCCATAATGTTGCAGATTTTAAGTTACATACAGTTTTTACATAATACAGCATACAGCGTTCTTTTCGCTTTCAGGCAAATCGTTTTTTCATTCCATACAGTTTCGTTATTTTTAAATTTATATTGAGTTACCGATTAGCTACCGGCATAGGAAAACAGGAAAGCACAAAAAACCTTCGTTTGGAATGCCGCTATTTTTCCTTCGCATTGCAC
>DBGBSM010000124.1:0-4220 GCA_048468815.1 Parabacteroides sp. | reverse complement strand
GCCATGAACTGGAAATAATCGTCGGGCCAGTTCAAGCGCTTTCCGTATCCGATGGATACGCCGACCATCTGAATCGACTTATCCGGGTCGAGCGCATACTCGTAACTTCCGTTGTCGTAATAACCGTTGCCATACCCGTTACCGTAACCATATCCGTACCCGTATCCGTAATTGTAATAATTATTGTAGTTATTATTGAAATAGCGGGTACTCATATCGGTTTGCTTCGAATAATAAACGCTGGCCGAGAAAGTATTCGGACGCTTGCCGCCGAACCACGGGTCTAAGAACGACACGCTGTACGCCTGGTAATACCGGCCGTTAGTCTGGCCGCTCAGCGTAAGAGTTTGGCCTTCGCCCTGCGGAATAATGCCTTTATACGTACTCGGATGCAAGAAGTTCTTCATGGAGAAGTTGGTAAACTTCAAACTCAGCTTCCCGATAATACCCGTTTGCCCCCAACCGGCCGAAAACTCGATTTGGTCGTTGGCTTTGGATACCAAATTATACTCGATATCCACCGTTCCGTTTTCCGCATCGGGTATAGGCACAGGGTTCATATTTTCCGGGTCGAAATGCCCCATCTGGGCGATTTCACGCACCGAACGCATCAAGTCGTCGCGGCTGAACAACATACCGGGCTTTGTACGCAACTCCCGGCGCACGATATCTTCGTATAACCGGTCGTTTCCGTTGATGATAATCCGGTTGATAGTAGCCTGCGGCCCTTCGGTGATACGGATTTCCAATGCAATCGAGTCGTTCTCGACATCCACCTCCACCGGGTCGGCGCTAAAGAACAAATAGCCGTTATTATAATACAGGTTCGATACCGCGTCTTCGTCTTTTATCAGGCGGTCTTCCAGTTTCTTCTGGTTATATACGTCGCCGGCCTTCATATCCAGCAGTCCTTCGAGCATTTCCGTAGGATACTTCGTGTTTCCTACGAAATTGATATCTTTCAGGTAATATTTCTGGCCTTCGTCTACGTCGATGAAAATATCCACTTTCTTATCGTCGTAATTCACTACGCTGTCGCGCAGGATAACGGCATCGCGATAACCGTGCTCGTTGTATTTCGCAATTAGGTTTTGCTTATCGTTCTCATATTCGTTCGTTACGAACTTCTTCGTGCTGAACATTTCGAGGATGCTGGACTTAAAGTCGTTTTTAAGCGAGAATTTTTCGTTGGTTTTCTTCATCGCCTTCTTCAGTACCGCATCGGAAAGCGCCTCGTTTCCGCTGAAGTGAATCCGGTGAATCTTGGTTTTCCGGTTCTTGTTGATGTCGATATCCACGAACACTTCGCCGTCTTTGGATGGGTCGTCGCGCTCGGTTATATCGACTTCCACGTTCTTGAAGCCTTTTTCGTCGAAATATTTTTTAATCAACGTTTTGGCCCGGTCCATCAGGTTCGGGGTAATCTGGAATCCTTTCCGCAGTCCTAACCGGGCTTCCAGGTCTTCCCGCTCGCCTTTTTTTATGCCGTGGTACGTAATATCGGAGATACGCGGACGCTGTTTCAGGCGGATTTCGAGCCACACCTGCCCGTCTTCGACTTTAGTGGCTAAGATTTTAACATCGGAAAAAAGTCCGTGCCGCCAGAAACGCTTCACGGCATCGGTAATCTCTTCGCCGGGGATAGAGATTTCGTCGCCTACCGAAAGCCCGGAAAAGCCGATCAACACGAAATCGTCGTAATTTTTTATCCCGCTTACCTTGATATCCGCAATTTTATATTTCCGGGGAGTGAGCGAATAAGAAATCTCCGGAACTTCCGCCGTTTTTTCCACTTCGATACGGGTAGTGTCTTTCACCTGCGCACGCAAGCCTGCCACCAGCGCGAAAAACACCAAAATCAAACCTATTCTTTTGTACATACAACAGCTATTGTTTATAATACATTATAATTGCTCGCTCGTTTTCCCGAAACGCCGTTCGCGCAACTGGTAATCGAACAAAGCACTATACAATTCTTCTTCTCTGAATTCCGGCCAGTATTTGTCGGTAAAATACAATTCCGCATACGAAAGCTGCCACAACAGAAAGTTACTGATACGTTGCTCTCCGCCGGTACGGATTAACAAATCGGGATCGGGAATTCCTTTGGTAGTAAGGCACCCGGATATGCTGTTTTCCGTAATTTCGTTTACAGCGAGCTCTTTCCGCTCCACCCGTGCGGCCAGCTCGCGCACAGCCGCCGTGATTTCCCACCGGGAAGAATAGCTCAGTGCCAGTACGACCGAAGTTCCGGTATTTCCCGAAGTCTGCGCCATGCAGTCGATTAACGACGCATACGCTTTTTCCGGTAAACGCGATAAATCGCCGATAGCCAGTAAACGCACGTTGTTTTTCATCAAATCGGGCGTTTCTTTATGGATAGCCATCACCAACAGGCTCATCAACGCCTCGACTTCTTCCTGCGGACGGTTCCAGTTCTCCGTGGAAAAAGTATATAACGTAAGGTATTTCAAACCGATCCGGCTGGCCGCTTCCACGACTTTACGCACGGAAACGACGCCTTCGCGGTGCCCGAAACTCCGGTCTTTTCCCTGAGCTTTGGCCCACCGTCCGTTTCCGTCCATGATAATCGCCACGTGTTGCGGCAAACGGCCCGTTTCTATCTCTTCTTTTAACGACATGTTCGTGTATCCGGCTTCTTTGCGTGTTTATATTTAGCGTGTTCTCCCTGCGTAGAACTAATTGCCGGGCTCGGCAAATCCCAACCGGTTGATTTTGCCGCTCCATACCTCGTCGAGCCAGGCAGAAGAAGCGGATTCGCGACCGCCGAAAAGCAACAGGTTATTTTCCTTATCCACATGCACCGAAGCAAACGACCGGGCGTTATAATCGGCCGGGAATACTTTCAAATCGTCGACCGGCTTCCAGGAAAGGCCCCGGTCGGTAGAATACACGATACTCCGGGTAGTCTGCCCGGCAGCATCGGTTCCGCCTATCAGATAGAATTTCCCGTCGTACGGGGTAAGCATGGCTCCTTCGCGCGGCTGATCGAACGGAGAAAGCACGGATTCGTACTTTATCCAGTTCAATCCGTCGGAAGTATTCCATGCGGTATTCAGCAATGCTCCGTTTTGGCTCTCCCGACCCCCTACGAGCAACAGGTACGGATGATACATATTTTCATACGACAGGCTTGCGAAGTTGCCTCCCGCCGGAAAGCCGGACGGCATTTCCGATTCTTCGAACTCCCAGGTCGTTAAATCCGGAGTGCGGCAGAAAGCCAACTGCCCGGAAGGAGTCAGTGCTACCGTACACAGATAATTATCCCGTCCCGGCATACCCACTACGCCTAAAATAGTTTGAATAAAGGGCGTGTCGGCCAGCGGCACTTTTTCCCAATCCTTTCCGTTTGCCGACTTATACAACTGTGTCTGAGCCATCCCGGATTGTTGGGGGACGATTAACGTATCGTTCCACCAAACCATTTGGTCCAACCGGACCACAGGAGCAGACTCGCCGAGCGAAGCATCGTAAGGAAATGCGATATGATCGGTTTCCAACCGCCAATCGGCCGGCCCGCTTAGCGGAGCTTTATAAAGCGAATACGTGTTCCGGCCGGATTCGATAGCGGTAGCGAACATCCAATATTCGGTACTGTCGGGCGACATCATCACCACCGGCTTATTATATAAGTCGGCCGATTCCACGGGGGGATATATGCCTTCCGCCAACCGCCGCCAGGCCATCGAGTCGGGATTGACCGTATGGATATTGATCCAGGCGGTATAGGGTTTCTTATGGATTCCGTCCATCGGGGTAACGACGAACTCGACCGGGCGGGTAAAATCGAGCGAATCGGTCGTGTTCCACCACGAAAGCGTATCGGCCAGGGCCGTTTGCTTTACCTGAATACCGGCTACGCCGCGGGTAGTAAACGTACATACGACTTTTTCCTTGATTACGGTTCCGTAAGGCATGGAATCGGGATTGTAGATTTTACCGTTCAACTGGTCAATCGTGAACTTCACGCTGTCTAAAGCCGGGATAGAGTCGTTTTGCAAATGGAAATAATATACTTGCGCGTCTCCGCTGGGAATATACGTGCTTTCATCGTCGTTTCCCAGGCAAGAAGAAAAGCAGATAACGAAAATGCCGAGCAGCAATAATGCGATTTTATCTTTCATCAAAAACAATATTTATACGTATAAAGCCACAAAAGTAGAAACATTTTTTTCTTTCCACTTCATTCCTTCTAATAT
>DBGBSM010000123.1:0-12453 GCA_048468815.1 Parabacteroides sp. | reverse complement strand
TCCATCTTCATCTTTCTCATCCAATAAGTTGTTGAATAATGCATAATTGGCTTCATGGCAATTCGGTCGGAGTTGCAATACTTTTTGGTATAACGGTATGGCGCTCTCTTTTTCCTGCCAGCCGATTTCGCTCATCTTTTCAGCCAGCTCCAGGTAAGCCGTATAGTCGGCTCCCTGGGCCTCGAATCCTAATATATAATATTTTACAGCCTGTTTTAAGTCGCCGTTATCCCGATATAAGTCGGCTGCATTCAGGTAAAGCGCCGGGTCTGTTTTCCCTATTTTCGCATAAAAGCCGATGGCGGCCGGATACATTTTCGCTGCGTAGCAGGTATCGGCCGCTTTGTGCAACAGCTCTTTGTCGCCCGGGTGCTTATCGAGTAACTTCCCTAAGCAATAGGCTGCCAGAAAATAAAATTTCTTCTCGATCAGGGTGTCGGTATACTCCGGCGAAACGGTTATTTCATAATCTGCCGTAAAAGAGCATGGGTAACCGAGGGTCTTCAACCTTTTTTCCGCTGCTTTCGGATTTACTTTAGGCAACCGCATTTTATTTATCTTTGTCGAATCCGTACGTTCGCCGTAAAACTCGAGGAGCATTTCGTTGTCGAACGGATGTTGCTTGTAAAGTTGGTATAACACCGGTGAAGCGGCTTGGAAAGTGCCGTCGTCGGGGTCGGCGAATTTTCCGTCGTCCAGGAAACTACCCAACAGGGTTCCGAACGGACCGTCTTCTTCGTATTCTTCGAGTTGCTCCCAGTGCACGCCGTCGACCGACCAAATCAGGAAA
The DNA here is from genome assembly GCA_048468815.1 of Parabacteroides sp. GTDB lineage: Bacteria > Bacteroidota > Bacteroidia > Bacteroidales > Tannerellaceae > Parabacteroides_B. Next base: position 11,663 of record DBGBSM010000123.1, on the reverse strand, counting down.
GTGCAGCAACACAATATAGAGTTATCTTTAATAGCGTTCCATATTTCTGCCGGCATGCGGTTTTTGGCCTCTTCCGGAAGCGGCCTGCCCGTTTCGGCGCAGTTACCCAGCAGATAACAAAACCGGTTGTTGGAAACGAAGCTCAGGTAATGCTTGTCGCTGTCTTGCTCCTGGAAAAAGGTGTATTCTTCTTTTTTCTTGTCGTATTCCAGTTCCCAGTCGATTTCATCCGTTTCGTTCTCGTAGCGGCAACCGCCCAATAACACATTGATGCCATGGGCTACAAAAATATTTTTAAGGGCGGAAGGTGAAGGTAAAAGATTTAAGTCCATATTGTTTCGTATTATTTAGTAAAGTCGTTTTGTTTTCCTTGAAACAAAGATAGTGCAAACCGAGCACAAAACAAAGCTTGCTTTAGTTTTGTCGAGGTGCCGCCTATCTTCTCTTTTCGAAGAAAAGTAGTGCAAACCGAGCACAAAACAAAGCTTGCTTTGGTTTTGTCGAAGTGCCGCCTATCTTCTCTTTTCGAAGAAAAGTAGTGCAAACCGATCATAAAACAAAGCTGCACCCGCTAAGCGGATGCAGCTTTGTTTATTCCTCCAGCATGTACCTCAGCTCGTCGAGTAGTAGCGGAATATCGTTTTCGGGTATTCCCGCCGCTTTCAGCTCGGGCAAGTCTTGCCGGAACTGTTCCATAAACTTATGGTAATTGTTCTGTTCGCTTTGTACGGAGCGTTTGTATAGCTCCAGTGCTTTCTTGTACCGGCGCAAAGCGAGTTGCGTATGGCCCGCATTCAGGAAATCCTGTTCGTTCGGCCGGTCGAGCACGATTTTGTCGTAATACGTTTCGGCCTGTTCGTATTTACCGGTGATAAACGAACACCAGGCGATGGGGCGCCACGCCTTATGGCTCTTGCTGTCGAGGTAATCCACTTTGAAAAAGCACTTCAATGCCTTATCGTAGTCTTTTAATTCCAGGTAACAGTGTCCGATATTTACTTGCACTGACAAATTGTCGGGCTCGGCCTGTTCCAGCCGGGTGTAATACGCCAACGCCTTTTCCGGCTGTCCGGTCGCCCGGTATAGCTTGGCGATGTGGCGCAAAGTCCATTTGTTGTTGCCGTCGAGCAGTTCGGCATGGATGTAGGTATCCAGCGCCTCGGCGTAACGGCCGCCCGTTTCCTGGCAAAAACCTATCTTCTGGAATAAAACGGCGTCTGTAGGCTTCCGCTCCGACAGTTCGCGGAATATCACCCATGCATCTTCGTAATAATTCTTTTTCAGGTAATATTCCGCCAGGATGTTCAGGCTTTCCGTGTCGGAAATATACGGCTTTATCATCGGCAGATTATGAAAATCGAGCGGCAAGTCGAAAATATCGTTGAACTCCGCCCGTTGCGGATACACCTTATAGAAACGGTACAAGTCCTGGATGTATTCGCTGATGATGCTTTCTTCCTTTTGCCTGAAATTGAGCGTTTCCTTTTTTTGTTCCATAAATTCGGCCGCTTCCCCGTTGAACTGCCGGGCAAGCATCGAACGTTGCTCGGGAGGGAGGTTCATCAGGCTGAAATAGATGGAGTATTTATCCGAATTGCAAATAAAGGACGAACCCGTTAGCGCCTCCAGCATCGCATTGTTTTTTTCAGCGAACAGATTATTCCCGGCGATGGAGGCATGTTGCGCCGAAAAAGGCAGAAACCAGTTTCCCGTTTCCCGGAAGAAAGGATACGATTTCAGGTGGATGAAAGACGAGTGCATCACATCCGCTCCTTCCATCTGGAGTTCCGAGAATTCTTTCATCTTTTCGGCGAATCCGCTGTTTTCGAGCATCTTTTCCCATTCGGGATTTACGCCGTCGCCGGCTGTTTCGGAGGTGAAATCCTGTATGTTGAGTTTCTTGTTCAGCTTGGGTGTGAGCTTCATCATCTGCGGGATAATCTCGGTTTGCAGTTTTTTGGTGATTTTTTCCGTTTCCCGCGAAAGGATGAATTTCAATATAATGGCCCGGAGCAACGCTACGAAGCCCGGTTGCTCCGCCAGTTCGGCCAACCTTTCGGCCGTACGCGGATACAGGTACATCCGGTTCCGGTATATATATAAGGTAAGCAGGATGCCGATAATAGCCCGTATTTTCACTTCCGGTTCCGGTTGGTCGGCCGCGTCGAACAACAGCCGCAGCTTTCTTTCGTCGAACGACTCCTGGAGAGCCAGCATGAGAGCCGAAACGATTTCGCAGCTTACGTACGTTTGCGATTCGTCCAGCAGTAGTCGTTGTATCTCTGCCGCGTCGTCAACGGTAAGAGGGGCAGAAACCCAAATCTTATCGAATAAAGCGAGCAGCGCCTGGTCGAAGGCCGCCCGTTCCACCCCTTCGTGCGAGGCGGCCAGTATACCGGCCAGTTCTTCGTAGGTATAAGCTTTCGGGAGGTCGATGGTACGGAGCCGGCTGTAATACGTCCGGGGCGAGTCTTTCAGCAAAGCCGTATGTTTCAACGTGTCGGCCAGTTCGTACGCACTGCTTAGCAACTGATGGTATATCTGTTGCTGCATCGGGTCGTTCGCCCCTTCCATGCGGTACCGGAGCATGTATTTGTAGGTATCGTACATTTCGTTCAGCTTATCCAGGCAGCCGTATTCTTTCGTTGTGAGCATCAGTTGCCTCAACGAATCGAATGCGTTCTTCAACTCCTTGTTATCCAACGAAGCGACGATTCCGTTATAATAATTTGTAATCTCTTGTGGTGTCATATTTATTTACCAACAAATGCTATGCCAAAAGTAAGAATTCCGGCTGGAAAAAACGGATAAAGAGAAGCGAATTTTTCTTATCTTTGTGCACTTAAAAGAAACGAAGACAGGCTGTGTTCCGGCATACTCGGGCGAGGCTCGTTGTTGCGTCGGATTCGCACTGTCTCGGATTACCTAAAATATATTGTATCGCAGATGAAAAATATCCGCAATTTTTGCATTATCGCCCACATCGACCACGGAAAGAGTACGTTGGCCGACCGGTTGCTCGAATATACCAAAACAGTAGAAGGAAAGGATTTGCAGGCACAGGTGCTCGACGATATGGACCTGGAACGCGAACGCGGCATCACCATCAAGAGCCATGCCATCCAGATGGAGTATGCTTATAAAGGCGAAACATATGTGCTGAACCTGATCGATACGCCGGGGCACGTCGATTTTTCGTACGAGGTGTCGCGCTCCATTGCCGCATGCGAGGGAGCTTTGTTGATTGTGGATGCGGCGCAAGGCATCCAGGCCCAAACGATTTCGAACCTGTACATGGCCATAGAAAACGACTTGGAGATTATTCCGGTGCTGAATAAAATCGACTTGCCCAGCGCTATGCCCGACGAGGTGGAAGACCAGATTGTGGAGTTGTTGGGATGTAAACGCGAGGACATATTGCGCGCCAGCGGTAAAACAGGCGAAGGCGTATACGATATACTGAATGCGATCGTGGAAAAGATTCCGGCTCCGAAAGGCGATCCGGAAGCGCCGTTGCAGTGCTTGATTTTCGATTCCGTATTCAACTCGTTCCGGGGAATTATCGCTTATTTCAAGGTGGTGAACGGCGTTTTGCGCCAGGGCGACCACGTAAAGTTTATCAATACCGGGAAAGAATACGAGGCCGACGAAATCGGCGTACTGAAATTGGAGATGTCGCCCCGCAAGGAGCTGCGTACCGGCGACGTAGGATACATCATTTCCGGAATCAAAACCTCGAAAGAAGTGCGGGTAGGGGATACGATTACCCATGTAAACCGTCCGAGCCGCGAGGCGATTGCCGGTTTCGAGGAAGTGAAGCCGATGGTATTCGCCGGCGTTTATCCCATCGAAACCGAAGATTTCGAAAACCTCCGGGCTTCGCTCGAAAAGTTGCAGTTGAACGATGCGTCGCTTACTTTCCAACCCGAATCGTCGGCCGCATTGGGCTTCGGGTTCCGTTGCGGTTTCCTCGGATTGCTGCATATGGAAATTATCCAGGAGCGGCTCGACCGTGAATTCAACATGAACGTGATTACTACGGTGCCCAACGTATCGTACCAGGTGTACGATAAAAAGGGCGGATGCGTGGAGGTGCATAACCCGTCCGGCTTGCCCGACCCTACCTTGATAGAGCACATCGAAGAGCCTTTTATCCGCGCCTCTATCATTACCCGTACCGACTTTATCGGCCCGATTATGACTTTGTGCCTCGGAAAACGCGGCATACTGATTAAACAGGAATATATTTCGGGCGACCGCATCGAGATTATCTTCGACTTACCGCTGGGCGAAATCGTAATCGACTTTTACGATAAACTGAAAAGTATCTCCAAGGGATACGCCTCGTTCGATTACCATATCCACGATTTCCGCGAATCCAAATTAGTAAAACTCGATATTCTGCTGAACGGCGAGCCGGTGGATGCGCTTTCTACGCTTACGCATCTCGACAACAGCGTGCCTTTCGGGCGCCGGATGTGCGAAAAACTGAAGGAGCTTATTCCGCGCCAGCAGTTCGACATTGCCATCCAGGCCGCTATCGGCGCCAAGATTATCGCCCGCGAAACGGTGAAGGCGGTGCGTAAGGATGTAACCGCCAAGTGTTACGGCGGCGATATTTCCCGGAAACGGAAATTGCTCGAAAAACAAAAGGAAGGAAAGAAGCGAATGAAACAAATCGGTTCGGTGGAAGTACCGCAGAAAGCATTCCTGGCAGTGCTTAAACTGGATTGATGCGCTGTGGCCGTATTCCCCTGCTTTTTCCAAAACCGATTTCTTACGGGCAGCGAGGCATACGGTAAAAAAACAGATACGGAATATAAAGGCAGCTATACCTAAGGTCGCGACCGGTTGAATGTATCCTTTCAATTATTGAACGGATTGTTCTACTTTTTAGGTATATTTGCCTTTATATTTGCTTAACGGAGAAACCTTAAACCTATAAACTTTCAGCATGGAAGGGTAAAATTGTTTCGCTTCGATGAGGCAGTGCGGAGCTCCTGTATCCGGAGAAAATCCGCAAAAAAACGGGAAAAAGATACCGGAGTGGCTTTTTTTATTTTCTTTTAAGATTACGGTTGTGTTATTTAATAAAGGAATTTCTTCGCGTTCCCGGATGATAGGATCCGGGAAGTTCATCAGCATGTATTTACTTTCAGGGTCGACCTGTATACCGGCTTTTTCCGGATAGGAAAGAACCCCCTGCATTCATATTATATGTATGCGGGGATTTATCGGAATTCGGGCTTTTCCATACAGGAGCAAGCGGCGAAAAGCCCGATTGTACGGATTGGCAAAAGAAAAATGAATGTGTGTTTCGGTTAACAGCTTAATTTATATACTATGAAAACACTGTCTGCAATCGGGCTGCTTGTCGGTCTTTCTTTGCTCTGTACGGCTACGCTTTCTTCGCAGGGCGCCGAGAGGTATTATTTCAAGACCTTGGATATTCAAAACGGCCTTTCCCAAAATACGGTGAATGCCATCCTGCAAGACCGGCAAGGGTTTATGTGGTTCGGTACGAAAGACGGCCTGAACCGTTTCGACGGCCTCGTTTTCCGGGTTTTTAAAAAGGAAAACTCGGAATTGGGAAATAATTTTATCACCGCGCTCCACGAAGATAAGGAAGGAACTATCTGGGTAGGAACGGATGCCGGGTTGTATGCATACCATCCGGTATCGGAAACCTTTACGGCTTTCCGGCCGGCATGCGATACCGGCGATACCGTCAGGCGCGCCGTAACCCGGATAGAAAGCGATGAAAAGAACGCGCTCTGGATTTCGGTCGAGGGGCAGGGATTGTTTCGCTACGACCCGGTTCGCAACAGGCTATCGAACTGTTTGCGTAAGCACGGGCCAAAGAAACCATTGGTGAACCTAACCCGCTTCTGGCTCGGGAACGACGCCTGCTGGGTAAGTTTGTACGATGATAACCTGTATTATACGAACGACGGTTTCGAAACGCTCCATCCGTTTAAAGATGCCGACGGCCGGGAACCTTTTAAAGCGAGTATCATTCATACCCAGCTTGCCGGACCTCACAACTGCTGGTATATCGGTGCTTCCGACGGATTGTCGGAAGTGAACCTGTCCACAGGTAAGGTGAGGCGTTTGTTGAGTTCTTTCGTACGCGATTTGTGTTTTAAGTCGGACCGGGAGCTCTGGGTGGGAACCGAGTCGGGGTTATATATCTACGATTTGGAAACCGATAAGGTAACGCACCTCACCGTTTCGGACGAGAACGACCCGTATGCGCTGGCCGATAACGCCCTGTATTCGTTGTGCCGCGATAAGGAAGGCGGCATGTGGATAGGCTCCTATTTCGGCGGAGTAAACTACTATCCCCGGCAGTGGACGTACTTTGAAAAGTTTTATCCCCGCGACGAGCTGCAAAATTTCGGGAGAAGGGTGCGCGAGTTTTGCGAAAGCAACGACGGTACGCTTTGGATCGGTACGGAAGACAAAGGGCTGTTTAACTTCGATCCGGCCACCGGAAACATCGAGCCGTTTTCCCATCCGTTGATCAACCGGAATGTACACGGGTTATGCCGGGACGATACGTATTTGTGGGTAGGTACGTTTTCCGGCGGATTGAACCGTATCGACCTCCGCACGAAACAAGTGAAATCTTACCGGAAAGGCGCGGGCCCCGGCTCGCTGAATTCGGACAACGTATTTTCGGTTTATAGAACCGCTTCGGGCGAATTATGGGTCGGCACTACTTCCGGATTGCTGCGCTACAACCGGGAGGCCGACAACTTTACCCGCATACCGGAACTGGCCGGCATTTTTGTTTATAACCTGCTCGAAGACTTGAACGGTAACCTGTGGGTGGCCACTTATTCGAACGGCGTTTTCCGGTATGATGCGAACCGGAAAAAATGGAAGAATTTCGTATCCGTTCCGAACGATTCCGCCTCCTTGCCTTATAATAAGGTAATCAGCATTTACGAGGATAGCCGGAAACAGCTCTGGTTCATGACGCAAGGTGCCGGTTTTTGCCGGTTCGATGCGGAAAAGGAGCATTTTATCCGGTACGGTACGGCGCAGGGCTTTCCGAGTAATATCGTTTACCGGATGGTAGAAGATAACCGGCACAACTTATGGATTACTACCAATAACGGCTTGGTATGTTTTCATCCCGATACCGGCGGGAAGCGCATTTATACTACGGCGAACGGCTTGCTTAGCAACCAGTTCAACTACCAGTCGGGGTATAAAGATAAAAGGGGGCGCATTTACCTGGGAAGCATAAACGGCTTTATCGCTTTCGACCCGGGTACTTTTATGGAAAACACCTTTACTCCGCCGGTCGTTATCACCGACTTTTTCCTGTTTAACAAACGGGTGCCGGTAAGCGCCGACGGTTCTCCCCTGAGGCAAAGCATCGTTTTTTCGGATAAGATAGAGCTCGACTCCCGCCAGAATTCCTTTTCGTTGCATACCGCAGCCTTGAGCTACCAGGCTCCCGAAATGAACCGGTTGGTTTATAAACTGGAAGGGTTCGATACAGAGTGGTATCCGGTGGAGCGGAATGCCCTTGTAAACTATTCGAACCTGCCTTACGGTACGTATGTTTTCCGGGTAAAAGGTTCTAATAGCGACGGCAAGTGGAACGAAACGGAACGGATATTACGAATCCGTATTCGTGCGCCCTTTTATTTGTCGGGCTGGGCTTATTTTATCTACCTGTTGCTCGGCCTTTTATCGGGAGCGGGAGCGATTTGTTATTTCCGGAAGAAAAACGAGCGGAAGCACCGCGAGGCGATGGAAAAGTTCGAACGCGAGAAAGAACGCGAGTTGTACACGGCGAAAATCGATTTCTTTACGAATGTGGCGCACGAAATCCGTACTCCGCTGACCTTGATAAAAAGCCCGCTCGAAAATGTGCTCGCCGCACAAAGCATACCGGCCGGTATTCGCGATGATTTGGAAATTATGAACCTGAATACTACCCGATTGCTGGACTTGGTGAATCAGTTGCTCGATTTCAGGAAAACCGAAACGCACGGCTTCCGGTTGAATTTCGTCGTATGCGATATTTCGGATATACTGCAACGAACCTATACGCGTTTTACCCTGTCGGCCCGGCAAAGAGGCGTGGAGTTTACCCTCGGATGTCCGGCAGGCATCCGAGCCTCCGTCGACCGGGAAGCGCTCACGAAAATCGTCAGCAACCTGTTCGGCAATGCGGTTAAATATGCCGCTACGTATATCCGGGTAGGGTTGCGGGTAGAGAACGATACCCTGTTGCTCTCGGTTTGCAACGACGGAAATGTGATTCCGCCGGATATGCGCGAGGAAATCTTCAAGCCTTTTATCCAATGTCCGGACGAACTTTCGCAGAGCGCCTCGGGTACCGGGATAGGCTTGGCGCTGGCCCGTTCGCTGGCCGAGTTGCACGAGGGTACGCTTGTGCTGGACGATTCGTTAGCATGCAATCGTTTTATTTTAACCTTGCCGGTAAAGCAGGCACATACCCTGGCCGTGTCCCGGAACGAAGTAAAGGCCGACGAGAATCCGGAAGAAGAACCGGAACGGCAACCGTCGCGTTATACCGTATTGATTGTAGAGGATAATCCGGATATGTCGGCATTCGTAGCCAAACAACTGTCGCCTTTGTACCGCGTATTCACTGCCGCCCAGGGCTTAGAAGCCCTAGAAGTGCTGAAAGAGCATACGGTCAGCCTGGTGGTTTCCGATATCAGGATGCCCGGGATGGACGGGCTCGAGTTGTGCGACCGGCTTAAATCCGATTTGGACTTTAGCCATATCCCGGTGGTATTGCTTACGGCGAAAACCACCTTGCAAGCTAAAATCGACGGGTTGAAGTCGGGTGCGGACGCCTATATCGAGAAACCGTTCTCGGTAGAATACCTGAAAGTAGCGATTGCCAACCTGTTGAGTAACCGGGAGAAGCTACACGAAGCCTTTGTGCATTCCCCTTTTATCCAGACCAAAACGATGGCGATTACGAAGGCCGACGAGGCTTTCCTGAAAACCTTGAATAAAATCATCGTGGCGCACATGCAAAATCCCGATTTTTGCCTCGACGATATGGCCGGCCTGCTGAATATGAGCCGTTCCAGCTTGAACCGGAAGATAAAGGGCGTGCTGGGTATGACGCCCAACGATTACATCCGCCTGGAGCGCCTCAAAAAAGCAGCGCAATTATTAAAGGAAGGCGAGTGCAAAGTAAACGAAGTTTGCTATACGGTAGGCTTCAATACGCCCTCTTATTTCACCAAGTGTTTCCAGAAACAGTTCGGTGTATTGCCTAAAGAGTTTGTAAAACAGTAGCGTTCCTTTCAGCGGTCGTGCTTTTGCCGTTTCTTTCCTGTGCTTCATCTTTCCGGGGAGCCCCGTACCGGTTCGTTACCCGTTAACAGGCGGTAGAACAGAAATATGGCTGCTTCGCTCGATAAAATAAAGTCAGTTTATAAAACAGTCGTTTCAGGCTGCCGGCATGCCCGGAAATTACATGTTTATTGCTTCGATTATTTTATAAACTGGATTTTTTGTTCTATCCTACATCGTATCGAACCCTTAGCTTTGAGGTAGTTGAAGTGTATGTACGACTTTATTCGTACAGCATGGAAAGTAAAATAACCCATTTAATTTAAACTTTGAATCTTATGCAATTAAAAACAAAATTCCTTGTATGCTCGCTTGTATGGATGGGAATTCTTCCGGTAAACGCAGCCGGTTCGTTACCCGGCGTATCCGGACAGGCCAGAGCGGAAAACGACCGGGTCGCCGGCACCTTCCGTGAGCCGGAGCATTTCGTTGTTCCGGCCGGAAACGAACGGCCACTATCGGGACACGTAGTCGACTACGATACGGGCGAGCCCCTTATCGGCGTCAATATCCTGATACAAAGTACTACCCGGGGCACTGTAACGGATGCAGACGGCCGTTTTGTATTATCCGTTGCCGAAAACGACAAGTTGGTGGTATCGTATATGGGGTATAAAACCCAAACCGTACCGGCCGGCAGCCAACCGGTTCTTACCATCCGGATGATTCCGGATAACGAGTTACTCGACGAGGTGGTGGTAGTGGGGTATGGCTCGCAGAAAAAAGTAAACCTTACCGGTTCGGTAGCTACGGTGAATTTCGATGATAAAACCCTGTCGCGGCCGGTAACTACGGTAGCCTCGGCCTTGTCGGGCATGGCGGCCGGTCTGAACGTGATGCAAACATCGAGTAAGCCGAACGCCGAAACGTCGAGCTTGCGTATCCGCGGTACGGGTACGTTGAACGAAGCCGCGCCGTTGGTGTTGGTCGACGGAATGGAAATGTCGCTGCAACATGTCAATCCGAACGACATCGCTTCGATTTCGATTCTGAAAGATGCCGCTTCGTGCGCTATTTACGGCAACCGGGGTGCGAACGGCGTTATTTTGCTTACCACTAAAAAAGGCGCCGACGGAAAGATCAACGTAACGTATTCCGGCAAGTTCTCCTATAATACGCCTGCCCGGTTGAACCGGATGGTTTCCGACTATGCCGACTATATGGAATTTATCAACGAAGCCTCCGGAAATGCGGTACAGGCACAGGTATTCAGCCAAACCACCATCGACAAATGGCGTGAAGCGGCTGCCGATCCGAACGGCCTGGCCGAGTCGGGGTACCCGAATTACGCGGCTTATCCCAACACCGACTGGTACGACGCGCTCTATAATCCGAAATGGATGAAGGAGCATTCGCTTACGCTCACCGGCGCCGAAAAGAAAACCCGGTATAGCTTGAGCTTTACTTATGTGGACAACCCGGGGTTGGTGGTCAACTCGGGAATGAAAAAGTACTATATGCGCAGCAACATCGAGTCGCAGGTTACCGGTTTCCTGGCTGTAGGGCTGAATGCCTGGGGCTACCACACCGATCAGGAACGGAATAACGTAGATAACCTGAACGGCTTGCAGATGCAAAAAAGCACGCCGGGAACCTATCCGTACTACGACGGAAAGTTCGGAGCGCCCGAAGCGCTCGAAGAAGACCCGGTCGCGAATAATCCGGCTTATGCCTTGAATAGCACGGGCGGCGAGTATAAAACGACGAAGTTCTTCGTAAATCCTTATATCAAAATCGACTTTCTCAACCGTTTTCATTTAACGTCGAACTTTTACTACGACCATTACCGGAAGGAAGACTTGTGGCACAACTCGGACTACCAGGAACGGTTTTCGTTCCGGCGTGCCGAAACGATGAACGTTCCTCCTACCGCCGACCTGCTGGCCGAGTATCCGGTAAAGTACTACATCGACGGGAACCAAAGCTGGAAAAATACCACCACCCTTACGTGGGGGCAGCTTTTTCATGGGAAACACGACGTATCGGCTTTGGCAGGCTACGAGGAATTCCGGAAGTGGGGACGTACTACCGACATCAGTAAAAAAGGCATGCTCGATACCAGCCTCACCGACTTCGATGCGCTCACGGAACCCGATTACATCAGCGGAAGCACCACCGAATTCTCGTCGCGCTCCGTATTCGGCCGCGTTACCTACGCCTACGATTCACGCTATTTGTTCGAAGCGAATATCCGCTACGACGGCTCGTCGCGTTTTGCGGCCGACAATCGCTGGGGCGTATTTCCTTCGTTTTCGGCAGGATGGCGCTTGTCGGAAGAACCGTTCCTGAAAAAAGCTGCGTGGCTC
>DBGBSM010000122.1:0-8972 GCA_048468815.1 Parabacteroides sp. | reverse complement strand
CTGAAAGATAAGAAGCTCGAAACCTACAAACAGCTCGTTATCGGTTGCTGGGACTACGACGGAGGCGGCAGCGACGAATACGCACCCCTGATGAAAGGGTTGCTGGAGAATACCGGCCGCCTGCAACAGCTCGAAGGCTTGTTCTGGGGAGACATCGACAGCGAAGAGTGGGAAATCTCGTGGATCGAGCACCCCGACCTCACGCCCCTTATCGACGCGCTTCCCAACCTGAAAGCGCTGAAGATAAAAGGTACCGGCGGCGAGTTGTCGATCGGCGCGAAAGCCCGTCCGAACCTCACTTCGCTCGAAATCGTTACCGGCGGCATGCCTACCGAGCTGGTGGAAGAAATCGTCGCCTCCGACTTCCCGAACCTGGAAAAGCTGGTGCTGTATGTGGGCGTGAACGAGTACGGGTTCGACGACGATATGGAAATTTTCCGCCCCCTGTTTTCGAAAGAGAAATTTCCCAAGCTGAAACACCTCGGCCTGGTAAACGCCGAAGCCGAAGATTACGTGGTGGATATGTTTCTCGAATCCGACATCCTGCCCCAGCTCGAAGTGATGGATATTTCCAACGGAATCCTTACCGACGAGGGGGCGCAGAAGCTGCTCGATAACGCCGGTAAGCTGGGCCACCTGAAACTCATCGACATGCATTACCACTTTATTTCGGACGAGATGCAGCAGAAACTCCGGAAGTTGCCGGTACGGGTCGACCTGAGCGACGCCCAGGAGTTCGACGAAGAATATATGTGTCCCTGCATTACCGAGTAAATGCGGTTCGTTGTGGCAAGCAACGCCGAGTCGCGGCATACGGCGTACTTTATACGAGCGGGCGAAAGCGTGGGGGCCGACGTCCGCTTGGTTACGTACGAGGCGTTGCCGTCGCTGTTGCCGCGGTTGCAGGAGGCGGTAATCAAGCTGGAGCCGTGGGTGTATGCCGAAACCGGTTTTGCGGCGTATGCGAAGTTGTGCGCATCGGACAGACGGCAGTTGGAGCGGCTCGGGGCGATGGAAAAGCCGCCGGGCGTACGGTTTATGAACGAACCGGAGGCGATTTTGCTGGCGTTGGATAAGGTGCGGTGCAAGGAGGTGCTTACGGCGGCGGGGTTGCGGTGTACACCGGTGGCGGCGCACGGGCTTACGGGGTTCGATGCGTTGGCCGATTGCGTGGTTGCCTGCCGGCGGGGTATTTTCCTGAAGCCTCGTTACGGCTCGGGTGCGGGGGGTATTCTGGCGATTCGCTGCCAGCCGCGCCTGAATCGCTGGGTGGCGTACACTACGTTGTGCCGGAGCGCGGACGGCGTGCACAACACCGGCCGGATTCATCGCCTCACCGACCGGAACGAGATGGCTTTCCTGGCGGAAACGGTGCTGCGCGAAGGCGCTGTGGCGGAGGAATGGGTGGCGAAGGAGTCGGCGGGTGGCGAGCCATACGATTTGCGGGTGGTATGCGTGGGCGGCCGGGCGGTGTATGTGGTGGTGCGGTACAGCAGCGGCGCCATCACGAACCTGCACCTGAATAACAAGCCGGGGCGCTGGAGCGACTTGCGTTTGCCTGCCGCGGTACGCGAGGAGGTACTGGCGCTGGGTGTGGCGGCTACCCGGGCGGCGGGGTTGTACTATGCGGGGGTGGATGTGTTACTGGAGAAGGGATCGCTGCGCCCGTGCGTTATCGAGGTGAACGGGCAGGGCGACCATATTTACCAGGATTTGTTCGGGGAGAATGCGATTTACCGGGAGGAGTTTCTTTTCGGAAAGATGGGGTAAGGAAAAGTGTTTCTTTTTGGAAAGAAACGAAGGTAGAAAACTTGGCTTCCTTTGCGAAGGTTGGCGTTTCTCCTTACCTGGCCGGGATTGGCCGTTACCACAGCGGGTTTTCTTCGCTCGCCGCGAGGGCGTCTGCCGACGACGCCTACCGGCGGTCTTCATTCCGTTGGCTTGAACCCACAGTGCATGAGAAAAATTTCTTTTTTGTTGAGCTACAGTAGGCTGGCTTTTTCCTACCAGGTTGATTTAGGCCGTTGCCACGGCGGGCCTTCATTTTTTGGCTTGACCAAAAAAACGAAGCAAAAAAGGTCAAGGGCTACACCTCGCTCGCTAAAAATGGCACTGCGTTCACTGAAGGCCCCGAACTCGCTTTCTTCGAAAGCTCAAACAGCGTGGCCTTCCGGGCGTTCGCTCCGTACCATTTTCTTTACGCTCTCTCACTGAGGCCCGGGGGCCATACGACGAGGACAGCGTTATTCAATGCGGTGAAAGACGTTGCCTGTATTCTTCTTTCCAAACTCAATTTTTGTCATGTACTGTGGGCTTGAACCCCAAAAACGAACCAAACAAAATCCCGGTTAAGAGAGGTAGTAGCCAAACTTGGTTGGATAAGGCGCTTTTTCTGTTCGCTTGTTCTCTTTTCTATTTTATTATTCTTCTCTGTGTCGCTGTGTCTCTGTGTTCATTTTCTTGTCAGGTACTTTTGGCTTGACCCAAAATCCCGAGTAAGAGCGGCAGTAGCCAAACTTGGTTGGATAAGACGCTTTTTCTGTTCGCTTGTTCTCTTTCCCATTTTATTATTCTTCTCTGTGTCGCTGTGTCTCTGTGTTTATTTTTTTGTTATGTAGGTCGTCCTACTTACAAGCGGCGGTAAACGTCGTTGAACGGAACGCGGCCGCGCTCGCCCCAAATCCCTTTATTGCCGTCACGTATGCCACAGGCGATTACCATGTTGATTCCGGCGCCGTGCGGCAATTTCAGGAGCTTTTTGACGAGCCTGCTGTCGAAACCTTCGAGCGCACAGGTATCGTACCGCTCGTTGGCCATCGCAATCATAAACGTTTGGGCGGCGAGCGCGCACGATTTATTTACCACCACCCGCATATCGCATTCCGACACTTCGCGCACCATCGGACGGAAAAGCCCGATAACCCAGGCCACTATCTTCCGGAAGAAACCGAGAATCCCGAAAAAACGGGCGTACAGAAACGGCATTAGCTTGCCGTAATACAGCTCCCGGTCTTTGATTCGTTTCGCCTGGCGCGCTTCCGGGCTGTTGCGCCGGATATTCCCTTCTTCGAACCGGAGCACGAACCGGGCCCGTTGCCGGTACAAATCCTGGCGCGTAACGAATACCACAATCTCCGATGCGGTAGCCGTAGCGGTCTGGTCGAGGCAGGCGTGCGAAATACGGGCCATCAACGCCGGGTCTGTGATTTGGAAAAATTCCCACAGCTGCATATTCGAGCTGTTGGGCGCTAAGGCAGCCAGTTCGAGGCAATGTTTTACCTTCTCCGGGTCTAACGGTTTCTTTTTGTCGAACACCCGCACGGAGCGGCGATAGTTCAATACTTCTTCCAAATCCATACGGCACTAATAGTTATTTCTTTTTACTTTCCAACCGGCAAAGCACCATCTTGGCCAATGCCTTCGAGCTAAACGGATTTTGCCCCGTAACCAGGTTTCCGTCGACCACCACTTCGGGGAATATCGGCAAAAACGCTTTGCGGTAATCGGCACCCCGCTGCTTCAACGAGGCTTCGAGGTTATAAGGCACGTCGTTCTTGCGGCCGGCCAGCATCTCGCCCAACCAACTGAAACCGGTAAGTTTCTTCCCTTTTATCAGATACTCGCCGTCCGGCAGCTTCACATTCAGCAACCCGCACAAGCCGTGGCAAATGGCAGCCACCATCTTACCGCTTTCGTATTGCTTCAATATAAGCGACTGCAAAACGGGGTTGCGCGGAAAGTCGTACATGGCGCCGTGTCCGCCGGCCAGGTAAATGCAATCGGCCGGCCGGGAAGCTACTTCCTGCAAGCTCGGGGTGTGTTGCAAAGCCTGGCGGAACTGCGGGTCGTTCCAGCATCGCCTGGATGTTTCATCCAGGAATACGGCTTTCAAACTAACGGGGTCGACGGGTGTATTGCCGCCCTCCGGACTGGCTACCGTAATTTCATATCCCTTTTCTTTGGTGCTGTGGTAAATGTGGGTGAGCTCGCTGAGCCATAACCCGGTTTTCAGCTTTCCGTTCGCAAACTCGCCGGTGCCGGTTACCACGGCCGTAATCTTTATCTTATCCATTTCGTTTCGTTTTTCGTAATTCGCTTACTAAAAAACACACAGACCAACCGGTTGTATCATAAACCGGCGCGGTTTTAACCTTTTTTCCGGTTCAACGGATACCGGTCGATACACTCGTCCATCCGTGATTCCCTATCTGCAATTTTCTCGTTCCTCCTCCTTCCCTGCTTTAGTAAGCGACGCGTCAGCTCTTGAACTTTTCTTTTTTTCATTTGCATACATCTTCCCGTTTAGCACTATCCAAACAAGTCTGGCTCCAGCTTCTCTTAAACAGTATTTGGGGATAAGCCCACAATAGATGACAAAAATTGAGTTTAGAAAAAAGAAAGAAAGAAAACCGCTTCCTACTCAACCCGGTAAAGATTTCAAACAGAAGAACAAAAAGCAAGCCGCTTCCTACCCAGCGAAGAAAAGCACCGCCCTCATCGTATGGCCCCCCGGGCCTCGGGCGATGAGCGTTAAGCAGACCGGCTGAAAGAGAGCGTTAAAAAAGCCACGCTGTTTGAGCGAAGCGAGTTCGGGGCTTTTAGCGAACGAAAGCCGGGATGTAGCGAAGCGGACGTAGCCCTTGACCTTTTTTGCTTCGTTTTTTGGGTCAAGCCAACGGAATGAAGACCGCCGGTAGGCGCCGTCGGCAGACGCCCTGCGGCGAGCGAAAAAGGAAACCTCCTTTTCTCCCTTCGTTTCCTTTCCAAAAGAAACAAAAGCAGGGACTTTACACCACCCAGTGTAAAATCCCTGCCTCCCGCAGCACCTTATACGGCACCTCCGCCGTATCTACGGCAGCTTAAAACGTCATATTCAACTGCATCACGTAGGTACGCGGAGCCGAAACAGCCATCGGGCGCACACAATACTCCTTATTCAGCAAGTTATTGATAAGGAACTGGATTTGAACGTTGTTCGTTACCTTTACCCCCGCACGCAAATCCATCACGAAATACCCCTTGTTGTTATCCTTCCAGTAACGGTTCAGGTCGTAGCCGTCGGCCGTAGTGCCGAACAACAAGCTACGCACGTAATCCATCACTTCCGGGTCGCCGTACTTCTCGCGTTCGTCTACCATCAGGTAATCCACCGCCAGCGTCTTGCTCTTCCAGCTCATGTTCGTGCCGATGTTCAGGCGCTTCCACTGGAAATCGAATACCCCCTTCACCGTATGCTTCTGCCGGTATTTCAGGTACTTCGAGGTGTTCGACTTGGTTTTCATCTGCAACGGGTCGGTGTACGTAGCCTCTTCGGCATTCTGTTTCTTGTAGTTCATATCCTCCGGCTCGATAAACACATAGCCGAGGTTATAGGTGAGCTTCATCGTGGGGTTGAACTCGTACATACCGCTGGTCGACACATCCACCCCGTAAATACGCGCCTTCTCCACATTGTAAAACTGAGCGCCGATTTCCGGGAAACGGCCCGCCAGGATATTATCGACGGCTTGCGGCAGGCTGCCGATAGCGCTCATGCTCGCCTTGTCGAACAGGCCGAAACGGAACTCGATCATATCCTTGTACCGGGTGTAGAAAGCAGCCACGTCGAAGAACCCTTTCAGGTTACCGAACTTATACCCCTGCTTCAGGCCGATTTCGGCGTTGTACCCGGTTTCAGCTTTCAGCGAGCTGTTGGGATAAGCCGCCACGCCGCCGATGTTTTTGTAAATATACTTTTCGGTAATCGACGGATAGCGGTATCCCTGCCCGAAAGAAGCGCGCAGAAACGTAGCCTCGGCCAACCTGTAATTCAAGCCGCCCCGGAACACCGGCTTTACCGGGATATTCGTACCGAAGATTTTCGTTTTCGCCTCCTTGTAGTGCGAGTCGATACGGTAATACTCGAAACGCACGCCCAGCGAAAGGTTCAGGCGGTCGAAGAAATTATCGTCGTACTGGAAGAACAAGGCGGCGTTATCGCTGTCGTGCGAATCGGTCATGGCCGAGTTTACCCGCACATGCTCGTACGTGGCGCCCGTGGTGAGCTGCGCATCGCCCCACCGTTTGCTGAACTGGTAGTCGAGGTAATACGAGTAAGTATTATCCGGCTTGATTTTTTCCCCTTCGGGCGAAACCACGTCGTTGAGCCACGGTATCAGCTTGGAGCCGTCGATTTTTCCTTCGGAAGTAAGGGGGAAGTTGTTGCTGTGGTTCAGACCCCAGGCAAGCAAATCCATATAGTCGGCCGTGCCCGCGGTAGGGAAAATCTGATGTCCGAGGCCTACCAGCCCGTCTACCGTACCTTTCAAGTCGCCGTTGAAGGCCGGGCCGGCTAACGGCAGCAGATACGAACCGGGATTGGCGATTACGTCGGCCAGCTTATCCACGTCGGTTCCCATATTGCTGGCGATTTCGAGGATGTTTTTATCCTCGGGGCGCGAGGTGATTTTATCCGATTTGTAATAGAAACGGCCTTTCAGGCGATGCGTGGTATGCTTTTTCTCGTTCGTGTAATTGAAGAACGGATCGAGGTAGAATACGTTGCCTTCGCGTCCCATGTTGGTAAGCGGCGACGGGGTATACGCCTCGGCGGGCGAGCGCCAGATAAAGAAGTCGCCGTACTGGTCGGAAAGGAAGTTCACGTTGAAGCCGTAGTTCAGGCCGGTGGCGTACGGGTCGTGGTAGGTAAGGTTCCCTCCTACCCGCACGCGCTTGTTGAAGTCGTGCATCCGGTACCCTTCGTCGCTGAACAGGTTCAGGCCGCCCGAAACGTCCCAGTTGCCGATGCGGCGCGAATGGGTAAAGTCTACCCCTTCGTAAATCGGATTGCGGATACCCGACAATACGTTTTTGCGCAGGAACGGCTCGATGTCGTATTTCCCTTCTTTCCAGAAGCTCTTGTCGGACCATTCGTAGCTTTCGTTATCGGGGTTGCCGTAAATTCCCAGGTAGGTATTCACATGGGTGGTGGGAACCAGTCCCGGACGGGCCGTACGTATGTTGATCAAGCCGTTCAGAGCCGACGAACCGTACAACACCGACGAAGCGCCTTTCAGCACTTCCACCTGCTCCACGTTTTCCATCGGGATGGTGTTCCAGTTGATTTCGCCGTTGCCGGGGGTAAGGGCCGACATGCCGTCGACCAGGATCAGGCTGCGGGCGCCTACGCCGTACGTCCAACCGCTACCGCCGCGGATAGAGGGCTGCCGATCGGTTACATCCACGCCGGGCAAGGTTTTCAGGGTAGCCGACAAATCGGTTGGGGCTTGCTTGGCGATGTCGGAGGCTTTGAGCAAGTCCATCGAAACGGTAATGTCGCTCAGTTTCTGTTCGAAACGGCCTACGCTCACCACGACTTCGTCCATCATGTTGGATTTATCTTTCAGGTATACATCTTGCGTCATCACTTCGCGGTTGTTGATTACCACGGGAAGCAGGTGTGTTTCGTAACCGATGTAGCTGAACGTCAACTCTACGCCGCCTGCAGGCAGGATAAGTTCGTAGTAGCCGTTTATATCGGAGGTAGTGCCTTGCAAGGCGTCTTTCATATTATTGGAGTACGAGATATTGACGCCGGGCAACGGTTCGTTGGTTTTGGCGTCGTATACATGGCCTTTCAGGGTTTGAGCGGAAAGGGTTCCGGCAAACGCGAGGAAAAGCAGCAGGAAAATATATAGGTTTTTCATTTTTCAATCCTTTTTACTGGTTAAGTGAAAATGATTACTTCTCGGCAGTTACCGGGTCGAGTGAAAGGGTTACTTCGAAAACGGTGGTATGCTCGAATAGCGGAATAAACTGTTCAAGGAATGCATTTAAAAGCTGAAGCATGCTATCATCAGAGTTAGCCAACGTTTCGCTTAATAACGGCATCAAAGGCAAAAAAGGCAATATCTGCTCCTTGTTAAGGGTAAATTTTGCAGTTCCGTTACTACTCATTGACAATGGGATACCTTGTTGTCCCCACTCCATCAGCTTAGCCACTATCGCTTTTATTTCTTCCATGGACAGGGATGTGTTATCTTCCGAATTATTTGTATTTCCCGATTCGACAGCTTTCGTGTTTGCATCGGTACTTTGAATCGCCTTCAGAATCATCTGCAAATCCAATAACACGTACAACTTGTTATTCCGTACATAATATTTACACAAGTTAAGGGGCGACTGTGCCCATTCCGTCTCTGTCAATCCTTTATAAGCAGCCTGAATATTTCCGTCGGGCAGCATATCAATATTCCCTACCATCGTCGGAAGAAGAAAACCCACCAACATTCCGATTTCATTGCCCATTGCTTGAGAAGTTTCCGTATCAATAGTAGTAACAGTACCGTCTTCTTCTTCCTTTTCGAACGGCTCTACTTCCCATTTTATTTGAAGCGGGTTTCTCTTGCTTAACTTCCACTGTCCCGTCATCTCATTCTTCGGCATCACCACATTCGTCAGATTCAGCACCATTACCCCCGGCATCACCTTTCCGGCATAATCGAAGGTAGCACCGGCGGCGGTAGTGGAAGAACCGGCAAACGTATACCCGCCGGCCGCAGCCGTTAAAGGCACATTATAAATAAACGTTTCCTTTTCGGCGGGAAACACATTATACAACACCAGCGTATTCTCTTCCGCTTTCAGGTACACCCCTTTTCCGATCAATTCCCCGCCGCTATAGGTAAGCATCAGTTTATTGCTTTCGGGTAAAGAAGTAGACTTGTTTTCGTACAACGCGCTTATCTCCGAGCCGTCCGGCCAGGTCGCCGCCTTGTCGTCATCATCGTCGCACGAAGTCAGCATGCATGTAAAAGCAAAGGCACAAAAAAGTGCCGATAGATAAAACTTCTTCATTTCACATCTGATTTAAGTTGATTAGTATATCCGTCGGCAAAGTACAGCTATTTCCGCGAAGTTAAAAAGGTCTAATTTATAGATTAAATGTCCTAATCGTAATATTTTGAAATACGCATTAAATTAAAGGCTTTTCC
>DBGBSM010000121.1:0-4407 GCA_048468815.1 Parabacteroides sp. | reverse complement strand
GGCAGGGACTGTTCTCGCTCGCCGCGAGAGGCGTCTGCCGACGGCGCCTACCGGCGGTCTTCATTTCTTTGGCTTGAACCAAAGAAACGAAGCAAAGAAAGTTCAAGGGCTACGTCCGCTTCGCTACATCCCGGCTTTCGCTCGCTAAAAGCCCCGAACTCGCTCCTTTCAGGAGTTCAAACAGCGTGGCTTTTTTAACGCTCACTCCCAGCTGGTCTGCTTAACGCTCATCGCCCGAGGCCCGGGGTCCCATACGAAGGGGGCGGTTCTTTTTAAAAAGAACTTTTGAAGAAAGCAGGGCTTGCTTTGCGAAGGCTGCCTTTTGCCTTGCCAGGCGGTGTTGGCCGTTACCACGGCGGTGAAGTAAAAAGCCAACCTTCGCCAGAAAGCAATGTTTTCTAGCTTCGTTTCTTTTTTACAAGAAACGAAGCTGTCGGCAGACGCCTCCGCGGCGAGTGAGAAATAAAACGTATGAACAACTAAAATAAGAACACTATGTGCGGAACATGCGGATGCGGAGAGCATCCTACCCACGACCATGGCCACGACGGGCACAACCATGCCCACGGCCATGAGCATCCTTCCGGTCACGATTCGATGGTGATCCGGGTGGAACAAGATATTCTGTCGCGTAACAACTTGCTGGCCGAGCGGAACCGCGGCTATTTCGAGGCGCTCGGTATCTTTTGCCTCAACCTGATGAGTTCGCCCGGTTCCGGGAAAACCACGTTGCTCGAAGCGACTATCCGGCGGCTGAAAGAGAAGAAGGCGCTGTATGTAATCGAGGGCGACCAGCAAACGTCGAACGACGCCGACCGGATTGCCGCGCTCGAAGTGCCCGTTTTCCAGGTCAATACCGGCACCGGTTGTCACCTCGATGCGGCCATGGTGAACCACGCCGTCAAACACCTCGGGCCGGTTACCGGCTCCGTGCTGTTTATCGAGAACGTCGGCAACCTGGTATGCCCGGCGATGTTCGACCTGGGCGAAGCGGCGAAGGTCGTGATTGTAAGTACCACCGAGGGCGACGACAAGCCGTTGAAATACCCTCCTATCTTCCGGGAGGCTTCGGTGTGCGTTATCAATAAAATCGACTTGCAGCCTTACCTGGATACCGATGTGGCTACGCTGCGCGAAAATGCGCTGAAGGTGAACCCCGCTTTGCAGGTGTTCGAAGTATCGGCCACGAAAGGCGACGGTTTGGATGCCTGGTGCGACTGGATAAGCCGGTATACACCTTGATGGGATATGCCGGAAACAAAAGCGTCTCGCCTGTTCCCTGAGAAGGAACGGGTGAGACGGTTCTTTCCAGGAAGTGTGTAGTTATCCTACAAATGTAGGGGTAAACTCGATTCCCAAGGCACGGGCGATGCGGAAAAAGCTCGACAGTTGGCTATCGGCTTCTCCTTTTTCCACGCAGGCGATGTAACTTTGTTCCTTTCCTACCTTTTCGCTAATTGCTTTTGAGTAAGCTTCAGCGCCTTACGCCTGTCGCGTACTATTTCGCCGTAATACCACGCCAGGGGCTTTTCATTAAAAGCCTCACGGGCAACTGTTCCATGCTTCCCGTATTTTTCGTCAAGCAACCGGTTCGTTGTCTTGAGCTGTGCTAATCTACCCTATGCTTTTTGTGCTTTGCTACCTGCCGGTTGTTTCCCTTTCCTTTCTTGAATCTCTTTTTCTCCTCTGTGTCTCTGTGTTCTCTCTTCCTGTATTCCCATTCCCGTTGCGCAAAGAACAAAACCCCCTTCGAATCTGTTCAGAAAGAATACGTTAATGGACTATCAAAACCTTTCGGCTATGAAATACGATTTGGCTATCCTGGGCGGCGGCCCCGCCGGATATACGGCCGGCGAACGGGCCGGCGAGAACGGCTTGAAGGCCGTACTGTTCGAAAAGAAAACCGTGGGAGGCGTGTGCCTCAACGAAGGCTGCATCCCCACCAAAACCCTTTTGTATTCCGCTAAGATATTGGAAACGATGCGGAAAGCCTCCCGCTACGGCATTCGCTCCGAGGGAAAGCCCGAAGCCGTTTTGCCGCAGATTATCGAGCGGAAAAACCGCATCGTGCAACGGTTGGTGGGCGGTGTGAAGATGAAGCTGTCGGCGGCCGGCGTTACCGTGGTGGCCGGTGAAGCCATGCTCGACGGCGAGGAAAACGGCCACATCCGCATCCGGTGCAACGGCGAGACATACCAGGCTAAGTACGTGTTATTGTGTACCGGCTCCGAAACCGTAATACCCCCCATCGAAGGGCTCGACCGGACGGAGTACTGGACGTCGCGCGAGGCGCTCGATGCCACCGAGTTGCCCGAATCGCTGGCCGTAATCGGCGGCGGCGTGATCGGGATGGAGTTCGCCTCGTTCTTCAACGCCCTCGGCGTACGGGTGAAGGTGATCGAGATGATGCCCGAGATACTGGGCGCCACCGATAAGGAGATAGCCGCCCTGTTACGGGCCGACTGCAAGAAGAAAGGCATCGAGTTTTACCTGGGTACGAAGGTAACCTCCGTCGACGGCCGGACGGTACGGGGCGAGAAAGACGGCAAGCCCCTTTCGGTAGAGGCCGACAAGCTGCTGGTAAGCATCGGACGGCGCGCCGTATGGAAAGGGCTCGGGTTGGAAAGCCTCGGTATCGGAACCAACCGGAGCGGCGTAACGGTAAACGATTGTATGCAAACCTCGCACCCCCGGGTGTATGCCTGCGGCGATATAACCGGCTACTCCCTGCTGGCGCATACCGCCTACCGCGAGGCTGCGGTGGCCGTTTCGCACCTGGCGGGCGAAGACGTGAAGATGGATTACCGCGCCATCCCGTCGGTAGTGTACACCGACCCCGAGCTGGCGAGCGTGGGGTTGACCGAAGAAGAACTCCGAGCTACGGGCGCCCCCTATACCGTGCGGAAAATCCCCATGACCTACTCCGGCCGGTACGTGGTGGAGAACGAATCGTTCAATGGGCTGTGCAAGCTGTTAATCGACCCCGACGAGCGGGTGGTGGGATGCCACCTGGCCGGCACGCCCGCTTCGGAGTTTATCATTGCGGCCGGCATGGCGGTGGCGCGCGGATACACCGCCGAGGCGTTCGGCTCGTTCGTATTCCCGCATCCCACCGTTTCGGAAATCCTGTACGAATGCGTACATAGTTGAGGCAGCCATGTGGTGCATCGACAACCCGTATACCGACCCGGGCTTCAACCTGGCAGCCGAGGAATACCTCTTCAAATCGGTGTCGCTTCCCGTATGCATGGTATGGCAGAACGAGCCGTGTGTGGTAATCGGGAAGCACCAGGACGCGGCGCGCGAGGTGAACCTGCCGCTGGCCGGGCGGCGGCGTATCCGCGTGGTGCGTCGCATTACCGGGGGAGGGGCTGTGTACCACGACGAAGGGAACCTGAACCTCACCTTAATCGGTCCTCGCGAGCTCGTGATGCCGGCCACGCTTCCCGAACGCATGCGCGATTTCCTGCTCGCACTCGGCCTCGACGCCCGGGTCGACGACCGGAAGAACGTGCGCATCGGCCGCTTCAAGGTATCGGGCAGCGCGCAGGGCGTATATAAAGACCGCTGGCTGTTCCACGCCACCCTGTTGTTTTCCACCGACCTGCACTGCCTCGACGCGGTGTTGCGTGCCGGTGAGGGCGCTTACCCGGCGAGCGGCGGGTTCGCCGTAGAATCGGTACGGAGCGCGGTGGCCAACGTAAGTGCTTACCTGCCGCAATACGTTTCGTTCCCGGGGTTCCGCCGCCGGCTGCGCGATTATGTGTTCGGTGCTTTCCCTACCCGTACCCTCTACCGGTTCACGCCCGCCGACCTGGCGGCCATCGGCCGGTTGAAAGACGCCAAGTACGATTCCGTTACCTGGAACTACGGCTTCGCCTCCCGCCCGTCGCTGCCGGTCGAAAGCCGTTGTGCGGCCCCTGTGCGTTGAGCGGGCGCATTCGCCCCCGGCCGGCAACATTCTTTCTCCCCTCTTTGTTTTAACTACAGGAAATCAACCGCATATAAATTCATTTAATCAGAACCGAGCTATGCCTACATTCGAGATAAAGATGCCCAAGCTGGGCGAAAGCATTACCGAAGGAACGATTGTCTCCTGGTCAGTCCAGGCGGGCGACCGGGTAAAAGAAGACGATGTATTGTTCGAGGTGACCACCGCCAAGGTGAGCGCCGAAGTGCCGTCGCCGGTAGCCGGCACGGTAAAGGAAATCCTCCATCACGAGGGCGATACCGTGCCCGTGGGAACGGTGGTGGCGATTATCGACCTGTCGGACGACGATACAGACGAAGAAGAACCGCAGGAAGCCGCCGGGCAGCAACCGCCGGCCGGGGCGACCGGAGAGACGGCCGGAACGGCAGCGCAGCCGGGCGCTTCCGGCGCTCCGCAAACCGCTTCTGCGCAAACCG
>DBGBSM010000120.1:0-8978 GCA_048468815.1 Parabacteroides sp. | reverse complement strand
TTTCAATGATTTGTATTTCATTATCAAAATTCCTACCATAATCCAGAATAATTCCCGGATACGGGTGCACAAACTCACATAAATACCGAGGCCCGAAGGTATCGCCAGGATTTTCAGAGCGATGGCATATCCTCCTTCCCGGGTACCCAGCTGCATGGGCGAGAAAAACAGGATATTGGCAAACAGCGAAGCGAATGCCACGATAATCACACACTGAATATAATCGATGGCGTACCCTACCGGGTAAATCATAAAAAACACCTCCAGGCATCCTACCAACCGCGAAAGCGTTTCCATGCAAAGGGAAAAGAAAAACGCACGGCGCCGGTTGTTGTACAGATGTGAAATTAAACCGTCCAGCTCTTCGATTTGTTCATGTTTTTCCGCCTGGATTTTCAACATTCTTTTTCGCAGGAAGGGGATACGCTTGCCGATGCTTATCGCACGCTTGATCAATCCCGTTTTGTATACCCGGAAAGCCCAGATTATCAGCAGAACCGAACCGCCCAATACACACCACAATACAATGGCTACCGGCTTGCTTACCGAAGGCACGGTAAGCACGAGCAACGGAACGGCCAACAACCACAAAATCAAATGGGAAACGAAATGCATCATGGCATATAGCAACACGGCCGAGGTGGCTTTTTTCGCTCCGAGCGCCGGTTTCAGTTCGAGAATGCGGTAAGGCTCTCCGCCCAATATGCCTACGGGCGTGGTATAATTGATAGCGTATCCGCTTATTACGAGTTTCAGCGTGCGCCAGAAACTGATGCGCCCGGCTTCTTCGCTTCCGTCGCGTATGATGGCGTGAAACGACAGGGCATTGATAAGATACACGAATACCCATACGCCGATAATCGCTGCGAACCACCAGCCGGTTTCTCTGAGATTCTGATAAATGGCATCGAATCCGATAGAATGAATCATAATCAGGATTACGGCTATCCCGATTACGAAAAAAATATTCTTTACTAAGTTAGATTTGTTTACTGACATCCGGTTTTCCGTTATCCCGCCGAAGGGTTAATTGATTTCTTTCACAAACGTGCTGCACATTTTCTCGTGCCGTTTTACTACATAAAGCAGGATTAAATTCAACACTACGATTTCATAAACGAAATACAACCAGACGTGTCCGATAAGTACTACGATAAACAACACGATGGTGCGTCCGTTGAAAGTAAGAAAATCGATATACCGCATCAAATGGCGGCTTTTCTTACGAAAAGCTATCCGGATATTCTCGGGGATATTGTCGTGATATTTCTCTTTTAACACGACCAACAGACGTTGCAACTGCGGAGTGGCTTTTTCCTGGTTACGGGTATACCGGGCATACCCGCAGGTAAAGAATTTCACGATGCCTGCTTTCATCTGCTCGCAGCGTGCTTTTATCTGGGCCGACGATTCGAACTCTTTCCCTTTTTCCTTACTTACGAAAAACAAGTGAAGGGTTTTGTAATAATCGGTCATAGCTGCCTGTGCCTGGTGCGAAAAGCCGGAAAGAATAGCGAGCGGAAAAAACAAGAACCAGCAGGCCGGATATTCGTGTATCAGCCTTAAAGCAAAGGCTACGTAAATACAGAAAAACCATAAATCGCCGGCAAACCCGTCGAGGATGCGGCCTATTTCGGACTTAATGCCGGTAAGACGCGCCAGTTGGCCGTCTACACAATCGAGAATGTTGGCACAAACCAAAAATAAAATACCCGTCAGGGCGAATTTTATATTGTACGGGAAATAGAACATAATACCGCCGCCCAATCCTACGAATATGGATAAAACAGTTACCATATTCGGAGTTATACCCGTATTTTTTAATGCTTTAGCAATCAGGAAACCTAAGGGTCGGTAAAATATCCGGTCGATTTTGTTTTCCGTTTCTATCGACTTCAACGATGCTTCGTATTCAGCACTGAGCTCACTCATTTTCGGTTCATTTAGTTATCAATCAGTAAGGGTTATTTGTAGGAGTAGCCACCGTCGACTACGATTATCTCGCCGTTGAGATAGCTGTTTTCAATCAACATTTTATATACGCCGGCCAACTCGCCGGGCTCGCAAAAGCGCTCGAGGGCGACTTTCCGCTCGATATTTTTCCGGATTTCGGCCGGTTTGCTTTTTTGCCATTCGGTATCTACAAAACCGGGCGCCACGGCATTGACGCGTATTTTACGGAAAGCGAAAAATTTAACCAGGTTCTTTACCAGCGCATGCACGGCTGCTTTCGTTACCCCGTAAGCTAACGACACCGAATGGGGCTGTATGCCCATCAGCGAGCCGGTAAACACCACGCTTCCGCCGTCTTTCAATCGGTTCTGGATACGTTGCAGAAAAAAAACGGGAAAATGCACGTTGGCATAAAATACCTGTTCCCAATCGTCTTCGCGGATTTCGCCGAAAGGTTTGCGCGAGGTAATGCCTGCATTAAAAACCACGGCTTCGAGGTTACATGCCTGCACTTCAAGGAAACACGCCAGCGTTTCTACCGTGGATGATTGCGAAACATCGGCCTGTACGGTAAGTACGGTAACAGGATAACAGCATTCGAGCTCTTCTTTTACGATTGCTGCACGTTCCGCATCCGATACAAAGGTAAGTATCAGGTTATACCCGGATGCGGCCAGGCATCCGGCTACCGCCCGGCCTATTCCTTTGGTTCCGCCGGTTATCAGTATGCATTTGTCCATCGCTGTTTTACTTTTCGCCTTCCGACGGCTTTACCACGGTTTTCGGCTTGCTCTTCTGCTGTACGTGCAGGTTGGCCTCGTACGAGTCGTGAATGGTTTTTTTCAGGTTGGAAGAAGAAACGCCGGTTCCGTAAGGGAAATAAAATACCTGCACCCCGAGGTCTTTCAGGTAATCGTATTTACCGAACCAGTCGTCGCCGACTACAAACGCATCGATATTCAGTTTCTTTACAATCTCGGTATGATCCAGCGAATGCTGCGGGATAACGATATCGGGGGTTTTCAACGCTTCGATAATCTGAAGGCGCTCGGTAAAGGGTATGATAGGGGTGGCCTTATACGAAGATACCAGCTCGTCGGTACTTACACCTACAATCAGTATGTCGGCCAGGCTACGGGCATAATTAATCATCCGTAAATGATTGTAATGAAACATATCGAATGTTCCGGATGTGTACACTATTGTTTTATCTTTAAACATCGCACCTGTTTTTATCCGTTTACAAAAATCAAAAAGCATTCTTCCTTTCCAAGAATGCTCTTCGGTATTGAAAATACTGCCCTCGGGCTACCGTAAAAGAAAACGAACGGCACCGCCGAGCTTATTTCTCTAAAGGAGCACAAACTTACGCATTCTTTTTAATTCTGTAAAGTTTTGCCTCAAAAAAGCGGCTGTTCCGGTAGCGGGGCTTCTTTTATAATGTTCCGGCCGGCTCGTCTTCGCGGGTCAGATCCAGCTTTTCGTTATCGCCTCCCTTATCGAAGTATTGCTTCCGCAACGGATTGGCACTGGCTTCCTTATACGTTTGCCGGTTCCGGTAAATATCCAGTGCCAGGTAAAGGGCCTGGCGGAACGATTCTTCCGAGGCCAGGTTTTTACCGGCTATATCGTAAGCGGTTCCGTGAGCGGGCGAAGTACGCACTACCGGCAAACCGGCCGTAAAATTAACGCCGTCGTCCATCGCCAACGCTTTGAAAGGCGCTAATCCCTGGTCGTGGTACATGGCCAGGATTCCATCGAACTTTTCATAATTGCCGGAACCGAAAAAGCCGTCGGCGGGATAAGGGCCGAACACGAGCACTCCCTTTTTACTCATCTCTTCCAGGGCAGGCTTGATAACAGCATCTTCTTCCGTTCCTAACAAGCCGCCGTCACCGGCATGCGGGTTGAGCGACAATACCGCGATTCGGGGTTTCACAATCCCGAAATCCTGCTTCAACGACTGGTGGAAAACACGCAACTTGTGCATTACCAATTCGGGCGTAAGCACCGAGGCTACCTGCGAGACGGGGATATGCCCGGTTACCAGCGCCACCCGCATCGACTGGTTGAGTAAAATCATCAAGGCTTCGCCGCCTGTGCCGAATTCTTTTTCCAGGTATTCGGTATGTCCCGGAAAATGAAACGTATCGTTCTGAATGTTATTCTTATTGATAGGGGCGGTAACCAGCACGTCTACCGCGCGCCGTTTTATATCGGCTACGGCTTTTTCGAGCGCTTTATAAGCGGCTTCTCCGGCTATAGAAGTCGATTTCGACAGTTCTACCTTCGTATCGTCGTCAACGCAATTGATGATATTGATGCGATTGGCACCTGCATCTTCCGCGTTCGTTATAATACTCATGTTTACAGCCGGCAGCTCGAGCACTTTCCGATGGTAGGCCGCAATTTTAGACGAACCGTATATAACGGGGGTACAAAGCTCCGCTATCCGCACATCGGAAAACGTTTTCAGTATCACCTCGTACCCTACTCCGTTAATATCGCCGTGGGTAACGCCCACTTTAATCAATTGTTGTTCTTCCATGTATAGAGTTTATTTTTCACTTACTTCTGGTCGCCGGCCCGGTTGTCGTCGGGGAACTGCATCGTATACAAAGCCGCTTCCAACTGACGCATATAATTCCGCTTGTTGGTTTCCGGCGAATATACGAATCCTTCCGCCACGATTACCCGTTGGTTCTTCTCGTCGAGCATGGCATGGCTCACGAACGGGCCGCCCATCTTGTCGCCTTCCATTTTCCACAAGCCGCGCAACTCGCCTACGTATTTCCCGTTCACGTCGATTCCTTTGTAATCGGTAACGAACCGTTTCTCGGTCGTCATATACGAACCGGGGAAACCGCCCGGTACATTGGCTTTCATCACCGAATCGCGCATAGCGATCATATAATCTTTGGTAAACGTATTCTTATCGGTATACGGGAAAGAATATACTACCATATCCCGTCGCCCGGTAGCCGCATTATTCGTTGTCCAGAAAAAGTCGGTTGTGTCTTTCGACAGGTTCATGCCTTCGGGTACGGCTATCTCGATACCGAACATCTCTTCGATTTTATCTTGTGCCGCTTTGCTGTAATTCTTTTTGAGATATTCCTGCGTACGCTTCATCTCTTCTTTTACAAACAAATCCACTATTTCGCCCGAATGCTGGGTAACGAATATGATAAAAGCCGTTTCGGTAGGAGCATTGATATTCAGTACCACCTGATTACGAGCCCATTCGTCGCGCACCGCATTCATGGAGGCTTTCGTAAACTGGGTAGAATCGATAGTAACGACAATGATGTTCCGTACTACCCGCAGGATACCGTCGAAATGAGCCTTATCGGTATGCGAAACGGTTAAAGCCGGCTCCTGCTGCGGCAAGCCGGGTACCGGCATTTTCAATACGTCGTCTAATACGTCGCCAGCTTCTCCTTTCCAGTAGGCATCGTTCATTACTACAATTACTTCGCCCGGTGCTCCGGTGGCTGATGCGCCCATCGATTTACCGGTACATGCTCCCGTTGCAACCAACAGCACGAATAAACCGGCTATCAAATAAAATGTTTTCATACCATTCAATATTTGGATTACAAAGATAAATCTTTTCTACCGAACTACCTATACTTTACCGGTTTTGCTGCTTCTTAGCAGTAGAAAGCATGCCGCAAGCCGCAAAAATATCTTCTCCCCGGGAAGCCCGGATAGTACAGGTTACTCCCTGGTTATTCAACGCATCCCGGAAAGCTTCCATCACTTTCATATCGGCAGGCTCCAGGTTCACTCCCGGAATAGCATGGAACCGGATCAGATTTACCCGGCAGGGAATTCCTCTCAATAAACAGGCAAGCTCTTTACTATGTTGAGGGCTGTCGTTCAAATTATTAAACATTATGTACTCGAACGACACCCGGCGCTGATGACGAAAATCGTATTGCTTAATCAACTCGAGCGCCTCTTTAGCAGGAAAAGCTTTTTCTACAGGCATCAACGACAACCGTTCGGCCGGGTAAGGCGAATGCAGGCTCATAGCCAGGTGGCATTCGCTTTCGTCGAGGAAGCGCTTCAAGCCTTTCAGCGTGCCGATGGTAGAAACGGTAATCCGGCGCGGACTCCAGGCATACCCGTAAGGAGCCGTAAGAATTTCGAGTACGTTAAACAAGGCGTCGGTATTGTCGAGCGGCTCGCCCATTCCCATAAATACGAGGTTGGTAAGGCTACCGGATTCCGGTAGCGAATGAATCTGATTCAGTATTTCGTTGGGCGTAAGGTTAGCGGTAAATCCTTGCTTCCCCGTCATACAAAAAAGACAGTTCATTTTACATCCTACTTGCGACGATACGCACAAGGTAGCCCGGTCGTCGGACGGAATGTATACCGACTCCACAAAACGCCCCTCTCCCGCTCCGTACAAGTACTTCACGGTACCGTCGGCCGATTTTACGGAGTCGGACGGAGGATACGCTCCCACTTCGTAGTTTTCGGCCAGTAACGCCCGTTTGGCAGCCGCTATATTGGTCATTTCTTCAATCGAGGTTACTTTCTTTTTATAAAGCCAATCGGCCATCTGTTTGGCGGCATAGGCCGGCAGGCCGGCTTCGGACGCGACTTTTTTCAATTGCTCTAAAGTAAGCCCGAGCAACCGTTTTTTCTGTTCTTTTTCCATTTTGTTTCTTATTCCGGAATATTCCTGAAAGCAAAGATATAAAAAGGCCGGATTGAAAGCACTCCGCCGGAAACAAAAACAGAGACACGGAAACATAGAACGCTTAAAATCTTCCTGATAAGTTTTCCGTGTCTCCGTGCCTCTGTATGTATATGCTTTCGCGTATTACGCTTAATACGCCCTTTCGGTTAAAACCTACAACCGACCGAATGTTCGGGTGCTACGGTTAATAATAACGGATACGCATGTCTTTTACATCGGCGTTATCCATCAATTCCTGAATTACCTGGTAGCTGTACCGGTAAGCATTCGCAGCTTCGAGCGTTTTGATTTCGTCGGCTTCGTTATATTCGCGGGCGTCTTTTTCCCGGTTGTATACTTCGAACACATATACTCCGTTGTTTCCTTTTACCGGCTCGTTGAGCTTGTTTACTTCGGCCACGGCAATGTATCCGTTCAACTTGGGTTCGATGCCGATGCCGGTAATGCGGCGCGTATCGAAATTAACGAACTTAACCGTATCGACTTTGCTATCCGTCAGCCCGGCATACTGGTCGAGCGAAACGGCTCCTTTCGAAGCGAGTGCGGAGGCAATCATGTCACCTTTCTTTTCGTTACGGATTTCGGCTTCCAATTGTGGCTTTACGGCGTTCAACGAACGGTACCCTTCCTTCAGCGTACCTTGTACGGCTGCTACGACGAACTTGTCGTCGCATTCGAATATTTCCGACAAAGCGCCTTTGTCTTCTTTGAAAGCCCAACGGATTACCTGGCGGGAATTTTTGATATTGCCCAGCGTTTGGTTATCGGCCGTAACCGTTACGTTCGTCAGAATATGGTAACCGGCGTCTTTCGCTCCGGATTCGATCTTCTCAGCCGACCCGTTCTTCGAAAGGAACTGGTTCAGGTCGTTGTAAATTTTGCTGTAAGTTTTCGAACTCGGACTTACCGACATATCGATATCGGCCACTTTGTATTTGTTTATATTCGCCGTTTTACCGGTTACTTTTACCAGATGGGTACCGTAATTCGACTTTACTTCGACTATTTCGTTAAGAGGAGCGGAGAAAACCGCATTCTTGAAATCCTCGCCCACGCCTCTAAGCGCGGTAGCTTCGGTAAACCAACCCAATTCGCCGCCGTTCTGAGCCGATTGGTCCATCGAATATTGTCCGGCCAACGCAGCGAAATCGGCGCCTTTTTTCAATTCGTTTTTCAGGCTGTCGGCCAAAGCTGCCGTGGCAGCCGCATTCGAACCGGCCAGCATGATGTGGCTTACCTTTACCGAGTCGGGAGCCAGTGTTTTATCTACCAGTTTGAACATGCGGTATTTATTATCGGCAAATACCGGTCCGTGTACATCGCCTACCTGAGCGGTTGCGGCAAACTGTTTCAAATCGGGGTCGAAAGCGTTCAGGCTGAAATATACATCCATGTAAGGCATTTCGGAGTATTCGTTCACCAGCTCGGCCACATTCGCCGACGATTTGAACTCGTCTTTCACCCCTTCGATTTCTTTGCTTACGTTATCGTAGTCTTCCTGGCTGGGAACGATATCCACGGCGATGTATTTGATTACTTTCGCTTCTTTTTGCTTGAAAAGTTCTTTCCGTTCGTTATACCGCTTTTCCACTTCGCTTTTCGAAACGCTTACGGTAGAATCGGGTACGGATGCATACGATTGCATCACATAAGCAATATCGGAATTAACGGCCGCCGATTCGAATGCATCCTTCGCATCGATCGGATTCGCAGCAACCGCTTTGCTTAACAGGGTGGTGTATTTTTGTTCCAACCGCTGCTGTTTCATGCTCTTTTCCCAGAACAACCAGAAGTTCTTAGCCTGTATCAAATCGGCCGAAGAGGCTTCATTCACCCCTTCGATTCTTTTCAGGAAATCCAGTAATGCCGCTTTATCGAAAGCGCCGGTTTCGGGGTTAACGAAAATCTGCATCTGCAACAATACGGGCGAAATGTTTTCGCCTTGTACCATATCGAACAATTCTTCGGGGGTAACGGTTAATCCGAGCTTTCCGGTTTCTTCGGCCATGACGGTGTCGCGAACGATGTTCTGGAATACGGATTCGCGTATCTGCGTCATATATTCTTCCGGAAGACTGTTCTGTCCGCTCTGCATTTTATACATTTCGGCCATTTCATCCACCCGTTGATTATAATCGTGAATTTTAATGACACTCCCGTCGATCTCGCCGATTACTTCCTGAGATTGTCTGAAATAGGTCGAACCCGACCTTAAAAAGTCACCGATAATAAAAGCGAACAACGCTAAACCCACTACAAGTATTAGCAGTCCGGCCTTGTTTCTGATTTTTTCCAGCGTAGCCATCTATCT
>DBGBSM010000119.1:0-15526 GCA_048468815.1 Parabacteroides sp. | reverse complement strand
TTTACCGCTTCCGAAACTTTCCGCACCACTTCGCCCATTTTCAGGGAGCCTTCGGCCGGAGCCAGTTCCTTTTCGATCACTTTGGCGTTCTCTTCCCGTTCGTGGGGTTCGAACGAGGCTATCCATTCGGTATGCCGGGCTTCCTCTACCAGCCGGGTTACGGCCGCCACCGTTTCTTTGGCGTCGCCCAGTACCGGCACATCCACCGGCACGTTTTTCCCTATTTCGGAAAGGTCGATGTCGAAGTGGATGATTTTCGCCTGTTTGGCGTACGACTTCAGGTCGCCCGTTACCCGGTCGTCGAAACGCATACCGATGGCGATCAGCACGTCGCACTCGTTCGTTTTCCGGTTAGGCCCCACGTTGCCGTGCATGCCCAACATACCCTTGTTCAACGGATGGCCGGAAGGTAACGCCGATAAGCCGAGTACGGTAGAACCGGCCGGAATATCGGCCTTCTCCAGCAATTCGCGCACTTCTTTTTCGGCATTTCCCAAGATAACCCCCTGCCCTATCAGGGCAAACGGCTTCTTCGCGCGGTTAATCAAACCGGCCGCTTCGGCAATCGATGCGGCGCTGATTTCCGGAACGGGCTGATAGCTGCGGATAAAATCCACTTTTTTATACTCGTATTCTACCGTACCTACCTGCGCATCTTTCGCAAAATCGATTACCACCGGCCCCGGCCTTCCGGTAGAGGCGATGTAAAAGGCGCGCGAAACCGCCCACGCTATTTCCTCGGGTTTGCGTACCTGGTACGCCCATTTGGTAATAGGTTGCGTAATGCCGATGACGTCGATTTCCTGGAAAGCGTCCGTTCCGAGCAGGGGCGACGGCACCTGTCCGGCAATCACCACCATCGGCGTACTGTCCATCATGGCGTCGGCGATGCCGGTAATCGTATTGGTAGCTCCGGGACCCGAAGTAACCAACGCCACTCCCACTTTGCCCGATACCCGGGCGTAGCCCTGGGCCGCATGGGTAGCGCCCTGCTCGTGACGTACCAGGATATGCTTGATTTTATCTTCGTAATCGTACAGACAATCGTATAAAGGGATAGCCTGTCCGCCGGGATAGCCGAAAATGTATTCGACTCCTTCGGCAATCAATGTCCGGAGCAGCGCTTCCGAACCGGTTATCTTTTCTTTCTCCATATATTGATTTTTCGTTTAGATTCGCGTTAATCCTCTACTATCCGCACGCCGCCCTTATCGGCCGACGACACCATTTTGGCATACGCCTTCAGCGCTTTCGATACGACCCGTTCCCGGCAGGGAGGAGTAAAAGCTTTCGCGCCCCGGCTTTCTTCGAGCTGCCGGCGGGAGGCCAGTTCTTCGTCGCTCAACCGGACGTTAATGGTACGGGCGGGAATATCGATTTCGATGATGTCGCCGTCTTTCACCAGGCCGATGGCTCCGCCCGCCGCCGCTTCGGGCGAAATGTGCCCGATAGAAAGGCCGGACGTACCGCCCGAGAAGCGGCCGTCGGTAATCAAGGCGCACGCTTTACCCAAGTGGCGCGATTTGATATACGAAGTGGGATACAGCATCTCCTGCATGCCGGGGCCTCCTTTGGGGCCTTCGTAGGTAATTACCACCACGTCGCCGGCTTCCACCTTTCCGCGGAGGATGCCTTCGCACGCCGCTTCCTGCGAATCGAATACTTTAGCGGGGCCGCTGAAACGGAAAATCGACGGGTCTACGCCGGCCGTTTTCACTACGCAGCCGTCGAGTGCGATATTGCCGTACAACACCGCCAGGCCGCCGTCTTTTACATAGGCATGCCCGATGTCGCGGATACAGCCGGCCGAACGGTCGGTATCGAGTTCTTTATACGTGGCGTTTTGCGAGCCGAGCACTAAGTTAAATTTGCCGCCCGGCGCGCTCTTGTATTTCGTTATCGCCTCGTCGCACACACCCGGCTGGCGGATACCGTACCGGGCGATGGCTTCGGCCAGCGTAAGCCCGTCGACCCGCTTGACCGACGTATCGATTAAGCCGCCGCGGCTCAACTCGTCCATAATAGCGAGGATGCCGCCGGCGCGGTTCACATCCTGCACGTGGTACGAACAACTGGGCGCCACTTTGCAAATCACGGGGGTGGTACGCGAAAGCCGGTCGATGTCGCGCATGGTAAAATCGACCTCCGCCTCGTGCGCTACTGCCAGCAAATGGAGTACAGTGTTGGTGGAGCCGCCCATCGCGATGTCGAGCGTCATGGCATTCAGGAAAGCCTGCCGGCTGGCGATGCTGCGGGGCAGAACGGATTCGTCGCCGGCGCGGTAGTATTTCCAGGCATTTTCCACAATCAGCCGGGCGGCGTCTTTAAACAATTGCAGCCGGTTGGCGTGCGTGGCTACGATGGTACCGTTGCCGGGCAACCCCAGTCCGATAGCCTCGTTGAGGCAGTTCATCGAATTGGCGGTGAACATGCCGGAACAGGAACCGCAGGTAGGACAAGCGGCGTTTTCGATTTTCGCCACCTCGTCGGCCGACACCGATTCGTCGGCCGAATCGATCATCGCATCGATCAAATCCAGTTGCCGCCCGTCGAGATTTCCGGCCTCCATCGGTCCCCCCGAAACGAATACGGCGGGAATATTCAGTCGCATGGCAGCCATCAGCATCCCGGGAGTAATCTTGTCGCAATTGCTGATGCATACCATCGCATCGGCTTTATGGGCGTTGACCATATACTCTACGCTGTCGGCGATAATGTCGCGCGAGGGAAGAGAATACAGCATGCCGTCGTGCCCCATGGCGATTCCGTCGTCGATGGCGATGGTATTGAACTCGGCGGCAAAACATCCGGCCTTTTCGATTTCGGCTTTCACTACCTGGCCTATTTCATGCAAATGCACATGTCCGGGCACGAACTGCGTAAACGAATTGACGATGGCAATAACCGGTTTGCCCATCTGGTCGGCTTTCATCCCGTTGGCACGCCAAAGGGCGCGTGCACCGGCCATCCGGCGGCCTTGGGTACTGTACGAACTGCGTAACGTATTCTTCATTGTCATACTCTCCTCTCGATATGAATTAAAAAGCCTTCCTCCGGCTGGGAGAAAGGCTCTACGAATATCTTTTCCTGTTACAACATCCTGCACACCTTTCTCCTTAACTTCTCATAATCAGAAGCACCACGACGAGAATCAGGTTGGATAGAACGTTGTTTAACATCTGGCTTGTTTTTATTTTAACGCTGCAAAGGTAAGGCAATATTTGATACCGCCAAAGGATTTAAAAGAAAAATATCATTTTTCCTTTCAATTATCAAGCAAACCGAGAGGCTGTGATTACATTTCAATACTATCGGGGCATTTATCCGGGCCGGAACACTTCCGGAGCGAACGGCAACCCGTATCTTTTCCGGCGAAGGCACGCCTTTTATACATCTTCGGGTAAGGAAAACGGTTGCCGACGGCGTCGGCAATAATGCCAAGGGCGTCGGCAAAATTGCCGAGGGCGTCGTTTATGTTGCCAAGGGCGTCGGCAACCGTTTTTACCGGCAACGGAAAGCCGGTATATCCGCACCGAAGGCCGCACCTATCAGTATACCGCGCCGTTATCGAGCTTGCATCACTTTCCGCACGATGTCGAGGAACTGCTCGTTGGTGAGGCTGAACTCCGGCTCCTTGTACTGTACGTAATCCTCGAAGTAATCGGAAGCGATGTCGGCCACGATGTCGTTGCCGTTCAATCCCCACGAGGTGAGCAGTTCTTCGATCTTTTGCTTGACGGTGCGTATCGTACGCAGGCGGTCTTCGTACCGCTCCGGTTTTTCCGTATCGGCGATATGCTCGTTTTTTATAATCAGGTACACCACGTCGTAAAACGTGTCGAGGTCGCCGAAAACCGGGGCGAACCGTTGTTTCGTTTCCTCCGGAAGGCCGGAGAGGTAAGTTTGAACAGTAGTCATAAAGCGTTCGTTTTATATATAGAACAAACGTACGCATTCCCGGGTTAATACGCAAGCCGTTTATTTCGGGTTGCCGGGAGCCGGCAACTATTTTATTCGTATCTTTGTTACAAACGAAATAAAAAACAACTCCTTATGGCATTCTCAATCGCTTTTTTCGGAACCAAGCCTTACGACCAGAAATCGTTCGATAAGGCCAACGAACGGTTCGGATTCGATATCCGGTACTACAAAGGCCAGTTAAACAAAAACAATTTGGTACTTACGCAAGAGGTCGATGCGGTATGTATCTTCGTAAACGACATCGCCGACGCTTCCATCATCGAAGGAATGGCTCGGAACGGAGTAAAGCTGCTGGCGCTCCGGATGGCGGGGTTCAATAACGTAGACCTGGCGGCTGCCCGGCAATACGGCATCAAGGTAGTGCGCGTACCGGCCTACTCGCCTTATGCGGTAGCCGAATACGCAGTGGCGCTGATGCTGGCGTTAGACCGGAAAATACACCGGGCTTACTGGCGCACGCGCGACGGCAATTTCTCGCTGCACGGACTGATGGGTTTCGATATGCACGGCAAAACGGTGGGGATTATCGGCACAGGGAAAATCGCCAAAATCCTGGTGCGCATACTGAACGGCTTCGGAATGAAAATACTGGCTTACGACGTGTTTCCCGATTTCAAGTTCGCCGCCGAGAACAACGTAACCTATACCACGCTCGACGAATTGTACAAGCACTCGGATATTATTTCCCTGCACTGCCCGCTCACGGAGGAAACCAAATACATCATCAACGCCGACTCGATCCGGAAAATGAAAGACGGGGTGATGATTATCAACACGGGGCGCGGATTACTCATCCATACGTACGATTTGATCGAAGGATTGAAAGAAAAGAAAATCGGCTCGGCCGGCCTGGATGTGTACGAGGAAGAGGGGGATTACTTTTACGAGGACAAATCGGATAAAATCATCGACGACGACGTACTGGCACGGCTCCTCTCGTTCAACAACGTAATCGTTACCTCGCACCAGGCTTTCTTCACCAAGGAAGCGGTGGAAAACATCGCGGAAACCACCTTGCGTAATGTAGAAGATTTCAAGGAAAACAAACCGTTGGTAAACGAAGTGATTTATACGAAAGAATAAACCGGTCACTTTTTTCTTTATCGTCCGGGACACAGTACATGACAAAAATTTCTTTTTCGCTCGCCGCGAGGCGTCTGCCGACGGCGCCTACCGGCGGTCTTCATTTTTTGGCTTGACCCAAAATCCCGAGTAAGAGAGGCAGTAGCCGAACTTGTTCGGATAATGCCGAGCGTGAGGGATTTATGTAAAAAACGAAGCAAAAAAGGTCAAGGGCTACGTCCGCTTCGCTATCGTCCGGCTTTCGTTCGCTAAAAGCCCCGAACTCGCTTTCTAAAGAAAGCTCAAACAGCGTGGCTTTTTTAACGCTCACTCTCAGCCGTGCTGCTTAACGCTCATCGCCCGAGGCCCGTGGGCCATACGAAGCGGCCTGCTTTATTCAATGCGGTTATACCGGGAATGCCGGTTATACGAAACTGTGTATCCGTGTCTCTGTGTTTACTTTTTGTCATGTACTTTCTCGTCCGGGATAAAAAGCAAGGAAATGCAAAGCGTAACGAATTAGCTGAAACGGCATTCGTTACGCTTTTTTTATCGATGTAAAGCCGGCCCGAGGCCAACCGGCACAGAAGTTCGATTACATCTCCTTACTTCGGCAACCGGTTTAATCTCCTTACTAAAACATTCTTTTTCTGCGGTTTGCACAAGGTTGCATACCGCCAACTCATCGTAACCAAATTTTGTAACCCGTGCCGGATAAAACACACCTCCTGCCGGCCATTACAATCGCAACAAAAGAAAGGAATCTATTCTATCGGAAACAGCAATTTCCGGGTCGTTAAAGAAAAAGGATTGCCGTAACTTTGCACTGTCGAAACAAACACATATATTGCATGACGAATAAAAAACCGATTATCCTCCCGCCGGCTCTATTCGTAACCGGGACATCCGGTTTATTTTCGCAACATATGAACAAAAAAACCGGAGAAACACCGCAGTCTGTTGTCGCCGATACGTATCCCCGGAGGGAAATAACAGAGGAAGCGATATTTTCAATAGAGAGAAAAAGCGGTTACAGACCGCACGAAATTTGTATGAAAGAGAAGAATACGATTCAGATAAAGCGTTATGAATCGCCCTGCGGCGTATTGCTGCTCGGCTCGTTCGGCGATAAGCTCTGCCTGTGCGACTGGCAGGTGGAAAAACACCGCGACCATGTAAACAGGCGGTTGAAACGGATATTGTGCGCCGAGTTCGCGGCGGGCACGTCGGAAGTAA
This sequence comes from Parabacteroides sp., assembly GCA_048468815.1. Taxonomy (GTDB): domain Bacteria; phylum Bacteroidota; class Bacteroidia; order Bacteroidales; family Tannerellaceae; genus Parabacteroides_B. Next base: position 9,247 of record DBGBSM010000119.1, on the reverse strand, counting down.
TCGAAAAAGCCGTAAGGCAGCTCGACGAGTTTTTTGCCGGGAACCGCAAAGAGTTCGACGTGCCGCTTCTTTTCGCCGGCACCGACTTTCAGAAAACAGTATGGAACGAACTGCTGAAGATACCTTTCGGCACGACGATTTCTTACGGCGAAATGGCGAAGCGTATCGGTATGCCCCTGGCCGTGCGTGCGGTAGCCAATGCCAACGGAGCAAATTCCCTATCGATTTTCGCACCCTGTCACCGGGTGATCGGCGGCGACCGTTCGCTAACGGGCTACGGAGGCGGCCTGCCTGCCAAAAAGTTTTTGCTGGAATTGGAATCGCAACCCCGGTTGGCGCTATAAAGGGGCAGAGATGATGTGGAACGAAACCCATGCCACGTTGTTCGACGCTGCGATGGAAACAGAGCCGGCCTGCCGGAGCGCTTCCATGTAACAGCTATCGTTTTCTTTTCTCTCCTATTGCATATCCTGATAAAATAAGTACCTTTGCGCCGCTTCGGTGATAAAGAAGGCGTCCCGCCTTTTTTATAAAAGGGAATCCGGTTACGAATCCGGAACAGTGCCCGCTACTGTGAAGCCCGTAACAAAGGAAAGCTCATCCTCATGCCACTGCCGGATTGCCGGCGGGAAGGCCGCTTTCCGGGCGAGTCAGGAAACCTGCCGGTGCATACAGTGAACAGTTTCTCCCGGGGCCAGGAGAACGAGTACAAACCTACAACACGTTTCATTTTAATGAAAAACAGATGTTTACTAACCGTATTCCTGGCATTCTGCTCGGCAGGAATCGCTTTTGCCCAAATTACCCTGAAAGGGAAAGTAACCGATGAAAAAGGGCGCCCCGTACCGGGCGCTTACGTGCGGCTCGAAAACACCACCATCGGGTGCGCCGCCGACGAGAAAGGCGCTTTCGCACTGCGGCGCATACCGGACGGACAGTATACCGTACGGGCGAGCAGCCTCAACTACGAACCGGCTACGCAGAAAATAAACGGCAGCCGCGACGATTTGCATTTTCGCCTGAAAGAATCGTATATCAACCTGAACCAGGTAGTGGTATCGGGCACAGGTACGCACCATAAGCTGAAAGACTCGCCGGTAGCGGTCGAAGTGATTTCGGGCGCCGACATCAAACGGGCCGCTACTCCTACCTTCGAAGAGGCCATGACCATGCTGAACCCTTCCGTTTCGTTCTTTACCAACGGCGCGGGTACCAACATGACGCTGAACGGTCTTACCGACAAATACATTTTAGTACTGGAGAACGGCAAACGGATGGCGGGCGATATGAGCGGCGGCGTAGACCTGGGACGTATCGACATGAGCCGGGTAAAACGCATCGAAGTAGTGAAAGGAGCCGCCTCGGCCTTATACGGCAGCGACGCCATCGGCGGAGTAATCAACATCATTACCGACGAGAGCAAAGCCCACGTCGACGTAGCTTCCGATACGCGCTACAGCCGTAACAACCGGTTTATCCAATCGGTCAACGCGGGGGTCAATGCAGGCAAGTTCGGCTCGTTCACGTCGTACCAGCGACAACAAGCCGACGGATGGCAACTCAACCCGATGACGCTCGATAAAAAAGGGAATTTAGTGGAAACCGATAAAGAGGCCTCCACCGCATTTTACTCCAACTCGGTGAACCAACGGTTTACATACGATGCGACGAAACGGTTGTCGCTCTATGCACGCGGCTCCTACTTCAATACCGAAAACGACCGGCCGGTAACCGAATACAAATACAACATCGCCCACGAAAACATTACCTACGGGGCGGGCGCCAAGTACCTGCTGGGCAATTCGGCGTATATCGACGCCGACTTTTACGGGAATCATTTCAGCTCTTCGAACGAGTATATCCGGGAAAGCGGCCGATTCGTTCCGGGCGACTCGGAACTGCGCAAACGGCTGCGCTATTATAACGCCAGCGTAAAAGGAGTGTTCCGCGCCGGACGGTACAACAAGATTACGGCCGGGCTCGAATACGTGAACGAGCACCAGAAAAACATCGAGGATTTTTACGACGGAGATAAGAATATGTATACCGCCGCTTTCCTGGCGCAAGACGAAATCAAGATAGAAAAACTCCAGGTGGTGGCCGGGTTCCGGTATATTTACCACAAAACGTTCAAGAACCGGTTCACGCCGAACGTGTCGGCCATGTATCCGGTGGGGAATTTCAACTTCCGGGCTTCGTACGCCTCCGGATTCCGCACGCCCACGTTGCAGCAATTGTACGGGGTAAACGAGTCGAGCCGGTATGTTACCATCAACAATGCAGACCTGAAACCGGAAAAAAGCAATTACTTTTCGTTGGGCGCCGAATATGTATATTCGCGCTTTATGGCTTCGGTATCGGTTTACCACAACACCGTTTCGGATATGATTGCGTATACCGTACTGGAGGAGCCGGGAAAAGACCGGTTGGGATTGCAGCAATACGACAACATCCAGAAAGCCCGCATCAAGGGGTTCGATATTTCGTTCAACGGGTATTTGGGAAGCGGATTCTCGGTAGGCGGAGGGTATAATTTCGCCGATGCCCGCGACGCGCATTCGGGCGAGCGGCTGGATAAAAGCCTCAAGCATGCCGCCAGCGTTACCGGCAACTGGATGCATGCCTGGAACCGGTACCGGCTGAACGTAAACGTAAACGGGCGCATCCAGGGAGTACGGTATTCGCACTCGTACGGCGACGCGCCTAAGTTCCAGTTATGGAACCTGAATACCACGCATACGATTACCGGATTGGGGGGCTTTATCCTGGAACCGGGCGCCGGCGTGGAAAACATCTTCGATTACAAAGACGACCGGCCGTGGAACAGCAATTACGCCACCTTGACGCCGGGACGCACGTTTTATATCCGTTTATCGGTTCGTTTCAAACAATAAAAATGATTTCGCCATGAGCAAACTGCTGTTTTTTGTACTGGTATTTTCCTTTTCCGTTTGCGGCTATGCCTCGGAAGAGGGAAATACCGTAGAATCGGATTTATTCGCCGGGATGCGACCGGGCGACAAGGCCGCCGTACTGATGGTGCATTTCGGCACCACTTACGACGATACGCGCGCACTTACCATCGACGCCATCAACCGGAAAGCCGGAGAGGTATTCGGTGCACAGGCCGACGTACGCGAGGCGTATACTTCGCGCATCATCCTGAAAAAGCTGCGGGCCAAGGGAATAAACAAACCGAATCCGCGCGAAGCGCTGGAGCGACTCCGCAAAGAAGGGTATACGCATGTGCTTATCCAATCGACCAACATCATCGACGGGGTGGAGATGGAGTCGTTGCGACGGGATGCGGAGAGCATGGCCGGCGCTTTCGTCGACATCCGGATGGGCACGCCTTTATTATATAGCGTGGAAGATTACGAAAAAGTAACGGCCATCCTTACCTCCGGCCCGCTTTCGCTATGCGAAGGGGCGCGGGTGTTGGTGGGGCACGGCACGTATACCCCGAGCACGGCGGCTTACGCGATGCTCGATTATATGTTGAAAGCAAAAGGGCACGCCGACTATATCGTCGGCACCATCGAAGGGTATCCTTCGTTCGGGGATATGGCGGCGCAACTCGAAGCCTGCGGACTGAAAGAGGTTACCCTGACGCCGTTTATGTTCGTGGCGGGCGACCATGCGAATAACGATATTGCGGAGGATTGGAAAGAAGAGCTCGAAAAACAGGGCTACCGGGTAAATGTGCTGATGCGGGGCCTGGGCGAATATCCGGGAATCCAGGACTTGTTTATCGAGCACGCCCGCTTCGCCGCCGCGCACAAACGAATCGGCATCATGGAGAAAAAGAAACGGTACGCGGGGGAATAATGTACGGAAGCGCCGGGGTGCAGCAAAAGCGAAGTGATTTCCGGTTGCCGCCGACGGCGGCAATAAAAACGGCGTCGGCGGCAAACTTGCCAGCGTCGGCGGCAATATGGCCGGCGACCCCGGCAAACGAAAACAAAGGCATATAGCGAAGAAATTCCCTCCGCTTTTGCGAAAAAGCTGTATTCGCGGGAAAACGTTTCAAATTATAATACAGGCAACAGGCTTAATACGAGCTTGTTGCCTTTGTACTTTTATTTACTGAATATTCCGAAGAAAAGAAATGAAAAACCGGAGTTGCCGGGAATCCCTTCCCGGCCTCTCCGGCCTTCCGTATCCAGTCTAAAAAGAATAATCTTCTTAATCCGGGAGGTTATTCCTTATCCCACCATAACCGGCCGAACTCATCTTCGATGCGGCCGAATTCCGGATCTTTCGCCATCGTTTCGATCCGTTCCACCGCATTCGCATAGTTCGGACTGCCTACCGCCGGATAAGCAAAACGGGTACGGCGCGGAACCCGCTGTACTTCTTTGTTGATAATTACATCGTCGAACGCCATGATGGAAGTTCCGTTCGGGTATCCCGTACGCCGCCATAACGCCCACGCTTCGTTGTTATTCTTGTAATGCTCCACATACGACTGGCAATAAATCTGCTCGAGCGCTTTAGCCGGGTTCCAGGCAATATCGGGTTTCGCCATAAAGTCGTCGATTTCCTGTGCCGTAATCGCCTGGTAATCGTTAATCGTGCAATAAGCGCCGATTTCGCTCCATTGCGTAAGCGAAGCCCGCACGCCTTCCTCGTACCACTCCTGCGCCGTTTTGCCGTTGGCGATGCCGCCCAACGTAAACTCGGACGCCATAAAACAAAAATCGGCATACGTAAGAATCGGGAACCACGAGCCGCCGCTCCCTTCGTCTTGCATCCCTTTCCACAAACGCGTTTGCGGCTTGTTGGCCGCCCGCATGTCGGTACCGTCTTTCAGCGAACGGGCGATATACCGTTTGTCTTTCGATTTCAAATCGTTACTAACGGTGCCCCCTTCCCAACGGGTAAAGTCGGTAGGAATATAGTTTTCCTGGTCGGTTTGCTCCGAATTGTATCGGGCGATATTTTCGGGAGTCAGGTTATTAATTTGGAAGAAAATTCGCTTGCGGGGGTCATTGTATGCTTTCAGGTAACTCATAAAAGGAGCCGAGGCACGGTCCATGTCGATAACCGAATGCCAGTCGCCGCCGCTGGTAAAGAGCTTATCGAAATACATGATAAAGCTGTCGTCGATTCCGGCCGGTATTTCACTGTTGGTCAGTACGTCGCGGGCAATTTCCTCCGCCTGCTGCGGCAAACGTTTCCAGATACGCAGGGCGATACGCAGCCGCACGGCATTCGCGGCCTTTACCCACTGCGAAGTTTCGCCGTCGAACGAAACGTCGTACCCCTTGAGCGACTTCTGGCCGGTAGCAGTTTTTAATGCAGCCGCAGCCGCTTTCAGTTCCTTTTCCCATAAAGTGAACAGTTCTTCCTGGGTTTGGAATTTAGGTTCGAGCAAGTCCATGTTATCCGAGCGCATTCCCCAGCCGTCCGAATAAACCAGCGAACCGTGCATATCGGTGGTAGCGATTCCCTTGGTGATAAGAATAATCCGCGCTACCTGCACCAAATCGGAATATTGAGCCGCTTCCTCTTCCGGCATCTGACTTACCAAGTGTTCGATATGCCGCGTATACGAGCCCATCGTATTGTACTCGGTATACAACGTCTGCCCGATCCGGGAATTGAAAAAGGTGAAGTTGGTGGTACCGTATCCCCAGATACCCGTACAATATTGCAGCCAGCGCAGCTTGCAGGCATACGAGTCGTCCCACATGGATTGGTAGGTGTTGTAATTGCTCTCTACCTGGTAGAGCAACGTAAGCGGATCGACTTCCAGCACGGTGCCGGCGTCGGTGTTGATATCGGTGAAGTCTTCACAACTGGTGGTGAAAAACGAGCCTGCAATCAACGCTCCCAAACAGGCTCCTAATTTTATTTTGTTCATAATCGTTCGTTTTAATCGGTTAGAATGATACATTGATATTGAATCCGTAGTTCCGGGTAAGCACGGCGCCTCCGGCTTCGTAATATTCGGAGCTGTAGTTGCTTACCAAGCCTTCGGGATGAATATTGTCGGGCAGGCTGTTGTACAGGAAGCCTACGTTACGGCAAACCAGCCCTACGTATACGTTTTTGAGATACAATTTGCTGATCCATTTCTTCGGGAGAGTATAATGCAAGGAGATTTCGCGCAGGGCTATCCAGGAACATTTTTTGATGGCGACTTCGCGGATTCCGTTCCCCCAGTCGGCCAGGTTGGCATAATATTTATAGGCTGAAAGAGGCTCTACGATTCCCTGGTCGTAGGCTTGCTGATACGACATCCCCGAAACATCGGTTCCGCCTATTACGATGCCTTCGGCAAACACGCCTTCCGGAATCATCCCGTCGTGGATTACGCGACCGTCGGATAATGTACGGGGCAGACCGCCGTATTCCTCGGTACGTCCGTACAGGGAAGACTTCAAAATACCGTCGGAAATACCGTAGTTATAGGAGCCGGAGAAAATATCCCCGCCGAAACGGGCATCCATCACGACGTTGAGGCTTAAGTTCTTCCAGAACCGGCTCGGTTTCGATATAGCCTACTATAAAACGAACACTAAGAACCAGATACTAGCGTTGAGCATGCCCACGGAAAGCGGGGTAGCAGCCCGGTGGATCAATGCAGGTAATATCCAGAACTCCGGAATCGAAGCGTTAATCACGGCGACGCCGATCGAAACACGCGACTGGACGTGGGATTTATCTATCAACTTAACCCGGAACAGAAACAAAATCATCGAACTGGCTCCTGGCGTGGAACGTTACAAATTAAACGGGGGAGGCTCTGACACAGAGGCTTGGGCTACCGTTGGCGGTGCATACGGCGATATTTATACGAGCTATGCTTTTACACGGAATGAGAAAGGGGAGAAGATTTTAAATCAGGACGGATCGTGGAGAAGGTCTGGTACGAGTGAAAAAGTGGGAAGTATTCAGCCCAAATTACTGGCCGGTTTCAATTCTACTTTGTCCTGGAAGAACTTAGCCTCTAATCCGAACTCCAACGCAAATTGTTTTTCCGGCTTCAGCGAGAGGTTGCGTAACTTATCGGAGTCGAATTTATAATACGGATAGTCTTTGCTGTCGAACGGGTTAACGAACGTATTATCGAATGTATAGTAACCGGTAGCTGTTGTGAGGTACGGGTCGCAGTCGTTACCTACCACGGCATACGAGCCTCTTACCTTGGCAAACGAAATAAACTCGGGAATCTGCTGCCGGAACGTTTCCGTAAAAATCCACGAAGCGCTTACCGACGGATAGAAATACGAAGTGGTACCGGTTCCGTCCGCATAAATCAATGCCGACGACCAGTCGTTACGGCCGGTAACATCCAGGAACACCTGGTTCTTCCAGTCCATATTGGCGAATGCGTAAACCGAATTGATCCGTTTCCGTGTGGTATTGTAGCGCACTTCGGTAGTAGCCGGAGAAACGGAATTGGTCATATCGAACTGTCCGGGAATACGTAACCCGTTTACCGATTTCGTTTTGTGGTAACCGCTCTTGGTATCCCATTGCTCGGCAGCTACGGAGCCGTTGATATTGAAATGAGTGAAGCTGTGGTTGGCGCTCAGCATCGCCGTAATCTTATACTGGTCTTTCCGCCCCTCGTTGATTTCGTATTTCGAGCCGTCGTAATTGCTCTGCCCGGTAGCCAGCACTTTCCCTTCGTAGGTCGTGAAGATTTTGTAAATATCCCCTTTCGCCTTGAAAGTAAGCCAGTCGAGAAGACGCACATCCACACTCAGGTTCGCCCGGAAATTATCTTCCAACTGGGTATATTCGTTCTCCATGTATTCCCACAAAGTAGACGAGTAACCGAAAGGGTCTTCCCCGTTGTATCCGTCGCCCTTCGGGCTTTTGTAATGGTTGAGCCAGTATTTGGTATCGTACTCGCGCGGCGCATTGAACATAAAATCGTACACCGGCGATTTGTCGCCGCCCTGGTAAGTGGGGTTCTTGGCGTTCGAATGCACGTATGCAAAACCGCCTTCTGCCTTGATATGCTTGCTCAAATCGCGCGAAGCATTCAGGCTGAAACTGTTACGCGAGAAATCGTTATTAAACGTAGTACCGTTCGATTGCAGGTTGGAGTACGAAAAACGGAAAGCCCCTTTCTCGTCGCCTGCCGACAGAGCCACGTTCGTATTGATGTAACGGCCTGTCTGGTACATATCCTTGATGTTGTTCGGAGCCGCCTGGAAAGTACCGGTGTAGTTATCCACGTTATACGGCTTTCCGTCGAAGCGCGGACCGAAATTCCGGCCGGCCGAAATCGAACGGTCTTCCGTTCCGTCGGGCAAAAGCGACCAAACCGGTTGCGTACCCATACCGAACTCATTCTGTACGTCGGGCGTTCCGTATACCACGTCCCAGGTTTCGGAATGGGATACGCTGATACCTAAGCCCTCTCCTTTCTTTCCTTTTTTAGTAGTGATAAGCACGACCCCGTTCGCAGCCCGCGAACCGTACAAAGCCGTAGCGGCCGCCCCTTTCAGCACCGACATCGACTCGAAATCGTCGGCGTTCAGGTTCTTCAGGTCGTTACCGAAATCCTGTCCCTGGCCGTTACGCACCACCTCGTTGTCGATAATTACCCCGTCGATTACGAAAATAGGCTGGTTGTTGCCGCCCAACGACGAGTTACCGCGAATCAAGATACGTTGCGACGACTGCGGCCCCGAGTTACCCATGTTAATCTGTACGCCGGCTACTTTTCCCTGCATACCGTTAATCGGGTTCACCACGTTTACCTTAGCGATGTCGTCACCCTTGATTTCGGTCATGGCATACCCCAACGCTTTCTTTTCCCGGCTCATACCCAACGCGGTCACCACTACTTCGTCGAGCACCTCGGTATTTTCCTTCATTTCCAGGTCGACCCGGCTCTTGCCGTTCACGTGTACCGTTTCGGTTTGATACCCCATAAACGAAAATTGCAACACCGCATCGGCAGGTACCGTAAGGGTATACTTTCCGTCCATGTCGGAAATCGTTCCGTTGGTGGTACCCTTCACCGAAATGTTTACCCCGGGAAGCCCCAGGCCGGTGGCATCGATTACCTGTCCGGTAATTTTCAGCGTTTTCTGTTGACTGATCGTTACGCCCGTTCCCGGCGCAGCCGACAAAACAGCAGGAAAAGCGATTCCTGCGGATAAAGCCAGGCACAAACAAAGAGACGCCCTCTTGCATGGCCTGCCTTTCGGAGAAATAGACATTAACTGTTTCATAATTTAACCTTTAAGTGAAATAGTATATAAATTGAACTGCTAATAGC
>DBGBSM010000118.1:0-7719 GCA_048468815.1 Parabacteroides sp. | reverse complement strand
CGTAAGTAAAAAAATCTGTTTCCGCAGTAGCTTTTCTGCGGAAAACGGGAAGTTTTGCCGTTGTTCGCTTTTGCGGGCAGCGGCAAAATGCGTTTCAGCGGGGGGGGATAAAAGCCGGGGTATGCTGTTACTTAAATTTTTAGACTTATATAGGGAATAGGTTGCCGACTTTTGTTATCTTGCATTTCTTAAACAAAGTAGAGTAGAGCAAGCCGGGTACGGAAGCAAAACTGTTAACGGAAAACACACTGAAATGGAAATCTATACCGGAGAAAAAACACGCCTTTCCCGTGTAATCCAAAAAAAGCGAAAGAATGGCAGCAAGCAGCCACCTGTCGGAGAAATAATAGAAAATTATTGCGGACGTCGTTTCTCTGGTAACCAAGTGCCGGTACGGGTCGGTAAATCGCCTGTGATTCAGTGTGCCGTTAACTTCAATAATGCCCGCTTACCTGTTCCGCTTCAGGTGCCTCTTGGCCAGGAGATTCAAGCATTGAATGTTGCTTTGCAAAGCAAAAGGAAAAGTCGTAAACGGGTGCTTCATGCCCAGTTTGCGCAAATCGATACGATCGAGCGAAGAATCAATGCTTATATTTCGGCAAATGATGCTCAGATTACCGATCAGGAACGTACGGAGCTTTTCGCTATCCTCAGGCAAACCGAAGCCGAGCATATCCGGTTGGCCGGGATTTTGGCAAGTCGGGGACACGATATATGGATAGGCGATAATACGCTTAAGCAACCCCAGAAAGACCAAGTACAGCAAGTATGGCACTCGTTGCGAGCCAATCAAGGTAACCTGGAATTGCAAACTGTCAACGAGGATTTTAAAAACGAGGTTTTATCCGGATATATCCGATTGTTGAACGGTGCGCACGGACGGACGTTGTTAACCGAACTGAACGCGCCGCAAGCCGATCCCGACCGGAAAATAATCGTTTCGGACGATCATTCGCAAAATTATGCCCGAGCGGGTCAAACAGCCGGTGCCGGTTCCTGGGCCGCTTCGATTGGTAAAATCAGGCATGGCGATACGAATGCGGAGAACGGTACCGGTACCGGCTCTTACGTTCAGATTCAGCCTTCTGTTCCGGTTGGATGGGGCGATTATGAAAGCAGCCGGCAGGGAAAGCCGTTGTTTAACAATAAATTTATTACCTTGGCACATGAATTGGGGCACGCCCGGCATAATTTGCAAGGACGTACGGAAAATTCAGCTTGGTTTGACTTGCCCCAGGCTCACCCGTTGCATGACGACCTTGTTGGCATGGCAAAATGGTCTAACCCGGAAGAATACGGGAATATTATGACCGAAGAAAATCCGATCCGTAGGGAGCAAGGTTTGCCTGAACGCGAGTTTCATGCTACGATCGATTCGGCAAGGGCGCAAGAGAACAGAATCTTATTGGATAACCGGTTGGATGCGATTTTTAATGCCCTTCCGAAGTATTTACAAGGGGAAGTAGGGAAGCAGTTCGGCGCTGTAAATATGGAGATACAGCAGACGGATTTGTCGATAGAAGCGCATGCAATCGCCTTGCGACAGAAAGTGGAGGCTTTAAACAGTTTATATCTGGGAAAAAGAGCATGGCACTTTATAAAAGAGCATAAGAAAAAACTTTTGGGCGCAGTTGGCGGCTTGGCACTCGCTGCTGGAGGTGCCGTTGCCTGGAAGATGTTTCAAAAATAGCTGTACAGGGATTGCCGTCGGGCACCGGAAAAATCGCTCCGGTTGTTACGGCAATCCTTATTTCAGCAGCAATCAGTTCTTACCGGCAACGCCGGATAATAGCCAGCGCATCCCGGCAGTATCCGGCAATCGTATCCCATTCCTGGCGGGCGATTACTTCCGAGGGGAAGAGTTTCGAGCCCATGCCTACGCAGGTTACGCCGGCCTTGATCCAGGCCGAAAGGTTTTCTTCGGTGGGCTCTACCGCACCCGTTACCATCAGCATCGACCAGGGCATCGGCGCTTTTACGTTCTTTACGAACGACGGGCCGCCTACGTTTCCGGCCGGGAATATCTTGCACAAGTCGCAACCCGCTTCCTGCGCCGTACTGATTTCGGTTACCGAGCCGCAGCCGGGCGTATACGGAATCAACCGGCGGTTACATACCTTCGCTACTTCCGGGTTGAACATCGGGCCTACTACGAAGTTGGCTCCCAGTTGAATGTACAGGGCGGCCGTGGCCGGGTCTACCACCGAGCCTACGCCTAATATCAGTTCGGGGCATTCCGTGGCGGCGAATTTAACCAGGGTGCCGAATACCTCGTGGGCGAAGTCGCCGCGGTTGGTGAACTCGAACGCCCGTACGCCCCCGTCGTAACAGGCTTTGATTACGCTCTTCGCCGTTTCGGCGTCTTTATGATAGAAAACAGGCACCATACCGGTGGAGGCCATGGCGGCCAATACCTGCATTTTTGAAAATCTTGCCATATCGGTTGTTGTATTGAATGCACGGGCGCCTCCGAGCCGGGGTTCTGTCCGGCTGAGGCATCCGGTGCGGGATGAATAATCGGTTTATCTGGAAACGCGTCCGGAAGCGTCGCCGCTCATCAGTTTTTCCACTTCTTCCACCGTTACCTGGTTGAAATCGCCGTAAACGGTATGTTTCAGGCACGAAGCGGCCACGGCGAAATTCAGCGCCTTTTGGTCGTCGCCCGGATACGAAACCAAGCCGTAAATCAGGCCGCCCATAAACGAGTCGCCTCCGCCTACGCGGTCTACGATGTGCGTGATATTGTAGGTCGGAGCCTGATATAAGGTATTTCCGTCGTACAGTACGCCGCTCCACGTGTTGTGGTTGGCGTTGATGGAGCCGCGTAACGTGATGATTACTTTTTTGGCGCGGGGGAAGCGGGTCATCAACTGCGTGCAAACCGATCGGAACTCGGCGGCATTTACTTCGCCCTGCGTGTTGGCTACGTCGAACCCTTCGGGCTTGATGCCGAATACTTTCTCGGCGTCTTCCTCGTTGCCTAAGATAATGTCGCATCCTTCTACCAGGGCCGGCATCACTTCCGAAGCCGTTTTGCCGTATTTCCACAGGTTCTTGCGGTAGTTCAGGTCGCACGAAACCGTAACGCCCAGGCGGTTGGCCGTGCGGATCGCTTCCAGGCAAGCGTCGGCGGCGCCTTGCGAAAGGGCGGGCGTAATGCCTGTCCAGTGAAACCAGCGGGCGTCTTTCAGCACTTCCTCCCAGTCGATCATACCGGGCTGTATGTCGGCGATGGCCGAGTGGGCGCGGTCGTACACCACTTTACTGGCACGCGCTACGGCGCCGGTTTCCAGGAAATAAATGCCTAACCGTTCGCCGCCGTATACGATGTTTCCGGTGCCTACGCCGTATTTGCGCAAGTCCATCACGCATGCCCGGGCAATGTCGTTCTGCGGTAGCCGGGTAACGAATTCGGCTTCCAGCCCGTAATTGGCCAGCGATACGGCTACGTTGGCTTCTCCTCCGCCGAATGTGGCGGTAAACAGGTTTGCCTGGCTGAAGCGCAGGTAATCGGGTGTTGCCAGGCGCAACATGATTTCGCCGAATGTTACGATTTTGTTTTTCATTTTACGTATATGTATTTAGTTATTCGTATGCTTTGTTACGTACGCAAAAGTACGGGCTTTTCCTGTACCAACGGTTTGTTATTCTGTTTAATTTCTGTATTATATTATCTATGTTCTTAAGCATAAGAAGGTGAAATAGTGCGGTTGCCGGATAACAGGATATGATAATAATTCTCATCTTTGTATCGAACCAAAGGAGGAATCGACAGATGAAACCAGCATTGAGGCGCATAACCGTCAACCCGGAGTATTCGTTCAGCGTGCGTAAGGATACGGGCGCGCAGGTATACAGTATGTGGCATCATCATCCCGAAATCGAATTGTTCCTGATTCGCGGAGGCAAAGGGGTGCAAATCGTAGGCGATAAAACCAGCACGATAACCGAAACGTGCCACATGATTATAACCGGGCCTTTCCTTCCCCATACCATCGTATACAATAACGGTTCGTCGGGACGCGAGGTGGAGGCCATCGTGATACACTTCAATCCCGCCATGTTCGGACCGGGTTTCCTGGATATGCCCGAGATGAAAGAAATCAAGGAGTTACTCGATAAAACCACGTACGGCCTCGAAATCAAAGGAGCTACGCTCGAACTGATGGAACGCCAGTTGTTCGAACTGTACGAGGCCGACTATGCCACCCGCTTGTTGCTGTTGTTACGCGCGCTGCATGCCATCGCCCGCGGAAAAGAATACGAAGTGATTGCCAGCACGGGGTTTGCCGGCGGCTTTTCGAACAGCGACAATACCCGAATCAACAAAATCTACCAATATACCTTCGATAATTTCCAGCGCGGCATCACCATCGAAGACGTCGCCTCGCAACTGCACCTTTCCAAAGAATCGTTTTGTCGCTATTTCAAGTCGAAAACCGGGAAAACGTACATCCGTTTCCTTATGGAAGTACGTATCGGACATGCCTGCAAGCTGCTGATGGAGAACGAAATGAACGTAGCAGAGGTGTGTTTCGCCTGCGGTTATAACAACGCCTCCAATTTTCACCACCAGTTTAAAACGATTAAAGGGAAAACCCCTTTCCAGTATCAGCGCGACTACCTGAATACCGTGGGTGTTTCTGCTGAATTTCCGGATTAACATACTTTATGTGTCTGGAATTTGCTTATTTACGATATTATCGTAGTTTTGCGATAAAATCGTAATGATAAAGCTTATGGAAAAATTGACTATACAGGAAGAAGAATAACCGCCTAAATATCCGCCATCATGTTACCCGGAATCGCTTACTTCGTTAAAATCAACCTGGCGCTTATCCTGTTTTACGGGTTTTACCGCCTGTTTTTCTACAAGGATACGTTTTTCCACCTGCGCAGGGTGTTGTTGCTGTCGTTCTTCGGAATCGCCTTTCTGTATCCGTTGCTCGACGTGCACGAATGGGTGCAGCGGCAGGAGCCGATGGCGGAGATGGTTACGTTGTATTCGGCCATGTTGCCCGAAGTAGCGGTAATGCCGGCGGCCGTGCCGGATTGGAAAACGATGGCGGCTACCGTGCTGGGATACGGCTATCTGGCCGGATGCGCGGCATTGCTGGCACGGTTCTTTTTCCAGTTGGGCAGTATTTGCGTGCTGGCATGGAAATCCCGGAAAACGGAAGTGTGCGGGGTGCGGGTATATGTACCGGCCAGGCCTTCGGGCCCTTTCTCCTTCTTCGGTTGGATTTTCGTACATCCGGAGGCGCATAGTGAAAAGGAGTTGGACGAAATTCTGATGCACGAACGCACGCATGTGGCGCAGTATCACTCGGTGGATGTGGTACTGGGCGAGTTGGCGGCTATCGTTTGCTGGTTCAACCCGTTCGTATGGCTGCTGAAGCGCGAGGTGCGCCATAACCTGGAGTACCTGGCGGATCATGTGGTAATCCGCTCGGGGTACGACCGGAAAAGTTATCAATATCACTTATTGGGATTAGCTCATCACCAGGGAATGACTGATCTGTATAATAGTTTCAATGTGTTACACTTAAAAAACAGAATCAGTATGATGAACAAAAAACGTTCTCGCGGTATTATCCGCACCAAGTATCTTTTATTTTTCCCGTTGGCTGCCATGCTTATGTTGCTGAGCAATATCGAGGCCGTGGCGCGCATTACCGAATCGTTCGTCAAAGAGCGGATGGACGAGGCTGCCGGCCGCACCGAAGGCGATGTGCAGGTAAAGGGAAAAGTGCTCGATTCGGACAGTCGGCCGATTATCGGCGCGAATGTATTGATTAAAGGAACTACTTCCGGTACGATTACCGACTTGGACGGCAATTTCGTATTGCTCGCTCCGGCCGATGGCCGGCTCTTGTTCTCGTTTCCCGGCTATCAGCCGAAAGAGGTGGAAATAAAAGACCTGGCCCGTACGAATGGAACGGTATGGTTGCAACCGAAGGTTTCCGAAGCGGGCGGCCAGGTGTTTACGGTGGTGGAGAAGATGCCGGTGTATCCGGGGGGCCAGGAAGCGCTGATGAAGAAAATCGCTTCCGAAGTCAGGTATCCGAAGATAGCGCAGGATAACGGAATCCAGGGTACGGTGATAGGCTCGTTTATCGTGAACACCGACGGCTCGGTAAGCGATGCGGCGGTGGTACGCGGCGTAGATCCTTCGCTCGACCAGGAAGCGTTGCGGGTAATCCGAACCTTGAACGGTTGGACGCCAGGCGAACAGCGTGGCCGGAAGGTCCGGGTGAAGTATACGGTGCCTATCCAGTTTTCGCTTTCGGGAAAGGGTACGTCTTCAAATACGAATGAAACGACGGTTGTGCCGGCAGGAAAAACGGATGCAAGCGGCCAGGTGTTTACAGTAGTGGAAAAGATGCCGGTGTATCCGGGCGGCGAAATGGCGTTGATGCAGAAGATTGCTTCGGAGCTCCGGTATCCGCGTATCGCCTACGAAAACGGAATACAAGGGCGGGTGGTTTGCTCGTTCGTAATCAATACGGACGGTTCGGTGAGTGATGCAGCGGTGGTGCGCGGCGTAGATCCTTCTATCGACCAGGCGGCGTTGCAAGTAGTGGGAACGTTGAACGGCTGGACGCCGGGCGAACAGCGGGGCCGGAAGGTGCGGGTGAAATATACGGTGCCTGTGTTGTTCCAATTGAATAAGCCGGATGCCTTATCGGCTAACGGCATTACGTTGCGGGGTGCGTCTGCTCAACAAGTTTTGTGTATCGTGGACGGAAAGGAAATGTCTTTTGCGGAGTTTAATGCGATGTATGCGCCGGATAGAATCGAGAGCATGACGGTATTGAAAGACGAAACGGCTGTAAAGCAATATGGTGAGAAGGCGAAAGAGGGGGTGATTGTGGTGAGTTTGAAGAAGGAATAGGGTGTCTGCCGACGGCTTCGTTTCTTTTTCGAAAGAAATGAAGGTAGAAAACTTGGTTTTGCTGCGAAGGCTGGCTTTTCTCCGGCGAGGCCGGGAATGACCGTTACCACGGTGGGTTTTCATTTCTTTTGCCTTGACGCAAAAGAAACGAAACAAAGAAAAAGTCAAGGGCTACGTCCGCTTCGCTAAAAATAAGTTTGCGTTCACTGAAGGGGGGAAACTCGCTGCGCTCAAACAACACCCCCTTCCGGGCGTTCACTCCAACTTATTTTTTTAACGCTCATCGCCCGAGGCCCGGGGTTCCATACGAAGTGGCTGGCTTTATTCAACTCGGTGGAAAAGGATAGCGATTATACAAAACAGTATAATCTTTTGAAAGCGTGGTTTTCCGGGCGTTCGCTCTGTGCTATTTTCTTCAAGCTCTCTCGTTGAAGCCTTTGGTCCCATACGGAGGGGGCGCTGCTTTTCTTAGGGTTGAGTAAAGGGCGGTGGTTATGAGGGGTGTTTTTCCGTTTTTGTTCGTTTGCTGATAAATAGTATACAGCCGATGCGGTCTTGTTGTATGCTGCCGGTCCTGGCCGGTTCCCTGGGCATACGCAAGAGGCATTGGCTGCTCTTTTTTTATCTCTCCTGTGTTTGCTGCCGAG
Source organism: Parabacteroides sp. (assembly GCA_048468815.1). GTDB lineage: Bacteria > Bacteroidota > Bacteroidia > Bacteroidales > Tannerellaceae > Parabacteroides_B. The sequence continues at coordinate 177 of DBGBSM010000118.1, read as the reverse complement.
ATTCATAAAAAGTCTGATTCGGTAGGGTTTATGAAAAAACGAATCCGGGGAGAACGAAGAGCCGGAGCGGCATCGTTTGTTCCTGATGAGGGGGATTCCGGAAATAAAGATAGCATGCGAAATGAAGTTTGAAACTCATTTATACATGCTATCTTATCTTTTCAGAACTCTGACTGA
>DBGBSM010000117.1:0-18355 GCA_048468815.1 Parabacteroides sp. | reverse complement strand
GCTTACCGACTTTTATTTCGACCTGGAAGATACCGGCAAGCTCGGCGACTTGCTGGCCCTGCTCCATCCTACGCCGGCCGTTTGCGGCGTGCCGAAAGAAGCGGCTTTCCGGCATATCCTCGAAAACGAGGGATACGACCGGGGCTATTACAGCGGCTTTACCGGCTGGCTGGCTCCCGGCGGCCGAACCGACCTGTTCGTAAACCTGCGTTGCATGCGAATCGGACGGAAGCGGCTTACCCTGTATGCCGGCGGAGGCATTATGCCGGATTCGAACGTACGGACGGAATGGAACGAAACCGAAAACAAGCTCCGAACGATGCTCACGCTGCTCGAATAAATCGTTTTTTCATTTACCGGACAACTTATGTATTCGAATAAAAAAAACATACTCCGACTCGTTGCCCTGCTGCAACAATCCGGGATAGACCATATCGTACTGTCGCCGGGCTCGCGCAACGCCCCGCTCATCCATACCTTCGCCAAGCATCCCTCCTTTACCTGCTTTACGGTGGTCGACGAGCGGAGCGCCGCCTTCTTCGCCATCGGAATGATACAAAAGCTGCGCCGGCCGGTCGCCATCTGCTGCACTTCGGGCACCGCGCTGCTGAACTACGGTTCGGGAGTAGCCGAAGCGTTTTACCAGCAACTCCCCCTGTTGGTGATTTCGGCCGACCGTCCGCAGGCCTGGATCGGCCAGATGGACGGCCAAACGCTGCCCCAGCCCGGCATCTTCCGTACGCTGGTTAAGAAGTCGGTACAACTGCCCGAGATTCATACCGCAGAGGAAGAATGGCTCTGCAACCGCTTGATTAACGAGGCGCTGATAGAGCTTACCCGCCACGGCAACGGGCCGGTGCATATCAATATCCCGCTGGCCGAGCCGTTGTTCGAATTTACGACCGAGACGGTTCCGGAAGTACGCCGGATACAGTATTATCCGTCGGAAACCCCGGCGCCGGCCTGCACGGAACACCTGAAAGCCGACTGGCAACGCTATGCCGAAAAGATGGTCATCGTGGGACAAGCCTCGTTCCCCGCCGCTACCCGGGAACTTTTACGCCGGATAGCGCGGCAAGCCGATTGCGTAGTGCTGGCCGAGCACACCGGCAACCTGCCGTATCCGGAAATTACCGGCAATTTCGACGCATTAATATATACGCTCCCGGCGGAAGAGAAAAAACGATTCGCTCCCGGGCTGGTTATCACCCTCGGCGGCCATATCGTATCGAAACGCATCAAACAACTTCTGCGTGATAATCCCCCGCAAGCCCATTGGCATATCGGGGAGAAAGGGGAGGTTCCCGATTTGTTCCGGGCGCTTACCTGCGTGGCCGAAGGCGACCCGGCGCCGTTGCTCCAGGCCATCTGCCGGCCGGAACCACAGGAGGAAAGCAGTGCTTTTTACCGGTTGTGGAGAGCACACTCGGACGCACTGGCCGCCAAAGCCGCCCGGATACGAGAGCACGGCCTCCCCTTTTCCGACCTGCTGGTTACCGGGTATTTCATGGAGGCACTGCCCGAAGGCGCGGTATTGCAACTGGCCAACAGCTCGCCGGTACGCAACGCACAGCTCTTCCCGCTCAGGCCGGGCGTGGAAGTATACTGCAACCGCGGCACCAGCGGCATCGACGGCAGCATGTCGACGGCCGTGGGATACGCCAGCGTGCACGACGGGCCGGTATACCTGCTTATCGGCGACCTGAGCTACCTGTACGATTTGAATAGTCTGTATAACGGACCGGTTCCCGATAACTTGCGTATCGTACTGCTGTATAATAACGGAGGGGAGATTTTCCGGGCGTTACCCGGATTGAACCGCTCGGACAAGCTGGAACGGTATGTTTGCCAGGCTGCTGACGAGCGGGAAAGCCGGTTGCCTTTCCCCGGGAAACGGCTGTTTCCGGACGACGGCACCGAACGTATCCGGCAAGCCATCCGTGAAATGGCTGCGCCCGGCGCTCCCTGCCGATACCTCGCCGTGATTACCGCCGGAGCGGATAATAGCGGCGTACTGCGGAATTTTTATCATCAATTAAAAGACTCGACTATATGAAAAGAGAATGGAAAACGATTAAGGAATACGAGGATATTCTGTTCGACTTTTTCGAAGGAATCGCGCGGATTACCATCAATCGGCCGCGTTACCGCAACGCTTTTACCCCGACCACCACGGGCGAGATGAGCGACGCGCTGGCTATCTGCCGCGAATGTGCGGATATTAACGTGGTGGTGCTGACCGGTGCCGGCGACAAGGCTTTTTGCTCGGGCGGCGACCAGAACGTGAAAGGGAAAGGGGGCTACATCGGCAAAGACGGGGTGCCCCGTCTGAGCGTGCTCGACGTGCAGAAACAAATCCGCTCGATTCCGAAGCCGGTTATCGCCATGGTGAACGGATACGCCATCGGGGGCGGCCACGTGTTGCAGGTGGTATGCGATTTGTCGATTGCATCGGAAAACGCTATCTTCGGGCAAACCGGTCCCCGGGTAGGCAGTTTCGACGCCGGTTTCGGCTCTTCGTATCTGGCGCGTTGCGTGGGGCAGAAAAAGGCGCGCGAAATCTGGTTCCTGTGCCGCCAGTATTCGGCGCAGGAGGCGTTGGATATGGGGCTGGTCAACAAGGTGGTGCCCCTGGAGCAGTTGGAAGACGAGGTGGTGGATTGGGCGAAAACCATGATGCTGCACAGCCCGCTGGCGCTCCGGATGATTAAAGCGGGGTTGAACGCGGAGCTCGACGGGCAAGCGGGCATACAGGAATTGGCGGGCGACGCTACGTTGCTGTATTACCTCACCGAAGAGGCGCAGGAAGGAAAGAATGCGTTCCTCGAAAAGCGGAAACCGGATTTCAGCAAGTATCCGAAGTTCCCGTGAGATAAAAGGTTCGCAACAACCCAAATACACACCTTATGTATTACACGACCACGGTTATTCCGTACACGCTGCATTTTAAAAACCCGGCGGGGACTTCGCGGGGCACGTATCTTACCCATGATGTGCGGTACGTAGCGGTAGCACGTTCCGGCAACGAAAACGGCCGGTACGGTATCGGCGAGTGCGCCCCGCTGCCGGCGCTCAGCTGCGACGACCTGCCCGGATACGAAACGATATTGCAAAACGCTTGCCGCGAATTAGAGGCGACCGGGCGGCTCGATACGGAAAAGCTGCGCCCCTACCCGTCTATCTTGTTCGGGCTCGAAAGCGCGCTCCTGCATTTACAGGCCGGAAAGCCGGCGCTGTGGGACACGCCTTTTTCGCGGGGCGAGGCGGGCATTCCGATCAACGGGTTGATTTGGATGGGGAATTACCGGGAGATGCTCGCCCGCATCGAAGAGAAAATCGAAGGCGGGTTCCGGTGCATCAAGCTGAAAATCGGCTCCATCCGGTTCGACGAGGAGTTGGATTTACTGAAGCGTATCCGCAACCGGTTCACGCCTGCCGACATCGAGCTGCGCGTAGATGCGAACGGCGCCTTCCTGCCTGCCGATGCGATGGAGAAGCTCAATCGTTTAGCAGAACTCGGACTGCACTCCATCGAGCAGCCTATCCGCGCCGGACAGTGGGAGGAAATGGCGCGGCTCGCCGCTTCCACTCCGCTGCCGATTGCGCTCGACGAGGAACTAATCGGATGCCATACGCCCGAAGGGAAAAGGCGGTTGCTCGAAACCATCCGGCCGCAATACATCATTTTGAAGCCTTCGTTGCACGGGGGTATCGCCGGTTGCACCGAATGGATCGAAGCGGCCGGAAAGGTAAAGGCCGGCTGGTGGGTTACGTCGGCGCTCGAATCGAACATCGGGCTGAATGCCGTCGCCCAGTGGTGCGCCACGCTGGACAATCCGCTTCCGCAAGGATTGGGAACGGGCATGCTCTATACCGACAATATCCCGTACCCGCTTTCGGTAAAGGCCGACCGGCTCTGGTTCGACCCGGCGGGCGGAGCGGACTTTTCACGGTTGTGCGCCCGGAATCGACTCACGTTATAACGCCCCGACACCTTATATATATGTTTCGCTTCGACAGACAACGACAAACGCTTACGCTGAAAGGCATCACATACCCGCCCGGCGAATTGCTGGAGATAGGGCGCCTCCACGATGCCGCACGGCCGGCATTCGAACAGGATTTGTTCCGTTTCCTGACGGAATGGTTCTCGCCGTCGGCCGAGATTACGGTGCACACCTCGGGCTCTACCGGCGAACCCAAACCGATTGTAGTAAGGAAGGAGCAAATGATGCGGAGCGCGGAAATGACCTGCTCCGTGTTGCAACTCCGCGAGAAAGACACCGCGTTGCTGTGCCTTCCCCTCAGTTACATTGCCGGCAAGATGGTGGTGGTGCGGGCATTGATTGCCGGCCTCGACCTGTATCCGGTAACGCCTTCGGGGCATCCGCTGGCCGGTTGCGACGTGCCTTTCCGGTTCGCGGCGATGATTCCGTTGCAGGTGTACAATTCCCTGCAAGCGGAGGAAGAAAAGGAAAAGCTGAAACAAATCGAACGGCTTATTATCGGGGGAGGCGCCGTAGACGACTCGTTGCGGAACGCATTGAAGGATTTCCCGAATCCGGTTTACAGCACGTACGGGATGACGGAAACCCTTTCGCATATCGCACTGCAACAGCTCAACGGCGCGGCGAACGGGAACCGGTACCGTCCGTTGCCGTCGGTTACCGTTTCGCTTTCGGATGAAGGCACCCTCGCGGTAGAGGCGCCGCGCGTAAACGACAGCCGGCTTGTAACCAACGACGTGGCGCGTATCTATCCGGACGGGAGTTTCGAGATACTGGGCCGGAAAGACAACATCATCAATACGGGGGGCGTGAAAGTGCAGGCCGAGGAAGTGGAAGGCCGGCTGGCGGCTTTTATCGACGTTCCGTTCGCCATCGCCTCGCAACCCCACCCGAAGTTCGGCGAAATCGTGATGTTGCTTATAGAAGGGGATGCGGAGTTGCCAGGGCTGAACGAACGGATGGAAGCCTGCCTTACGCCGTACCAGGTACCGAAAAAAACCGGCCGGGTGGAGAAGCTGCCTCTTACCGCCAGCGGAAAAATCGACCGGGCGGCTGTGAAGCGGCTGGCTCTTACGTTATAAATGAATTACCCGTCTCTTATAAAAAGTACATAAAATTACTACCGGTCTTTATCCTTGCTCTGTTGCCGGCGTATCCGCGTCTGGCGCAGGAGTACCGCCGTTTACAAACCGAACGGCGGTACATACGCCCGACGTAACCAAAGCGTGCGACTATGCGGCACCGGCATGCAACGACGCCGCTCCCTACTGAAACCGCTTCAACAGGATTTCGGTATTCACCCGGAAATACACGCCGGCCGAGAAACTCAGCGCCGAGCCCTGCCGTTCGGCGGTGCCGTCGGGCAAGCAGGCGGTTACCGGGAACTGGTTCACGATGTCCGCGTCGATGCCCAGCTCGAACCCTTTGCCGAACGAGCGGCCGTACTCCGCGCCGAAATAAAACAGGCCGGGGCGGCGAAAGGTCATTCCCGGTTCGGCTGTCGACACGGCTCCGAAGAACGGGCTGCCCAATAACGGAATAAAATCGTTGCACTTCCAGTAAGCCGCTTCGACGTGGAAGTCGTATACGTCCGCGCTCAGTTTCGGGTAAAAGCCGTAGCCGTTGTCGAACGGAAGCGCGTCGCCCGACTGCTGCGAAAAGTAAGCGGCCGCCATTTCGAGGCTGATGCGTTTCAGCACTCCGCAATTTACGTTGTACGCCACTCCTACTCCGGCCGCCAGGTTAGCCCAGGTCTGCACCGACGAGGCGGTAATCGTGTCGATTTCGCCGCCCCGGTGCTGCATCACCACCTGCAACGGCACGTATACGTGGAAACGCGACTCGGGCGCATTCAGCTTGACGCGGGCCGACAATCCGAAGGTAAAGGCTTCCTGGTGGGGCGAGTCGCGGAAGATAAAGCTTTCCCAGTTGGCCCAGGCATCCAGTTTCAGGAACCGGCTGTGGTACAATAGCTGTAGGCCGGCTTCCGGGTCGGCGGTGAGGTTCCGCTCCGGGTCGTACAGCGGGGCGATGAGCTGGTGGTCGGCTCCGCCGTAAATATCGCCCAGTATCAGGTCGACGTGGCTCGAAAGCGCCATTTGGGCCCGGAAGAAGGGCAAGGCGCGGAAGCCGTTCTGGTAGTGGTCGGCATTCCACGACGGCAAAATCTGGTAAGCAGCCTCCGACGGGTACCGCGTTGCGCCCCAGTATTTAAGCAGGTAGGCGCCGGCTTCGAGCCGGATGTTCTTCAACGGATAATAAATCAGCTTGGGCTTTACCCAGAAGCCGGGAAGCGTGTACCCGTCTTGCGTTTTCCCCTTGAACTCGTTGTCGCGGAAGAAGTTCAGGTTGTCGAGGGCGATGTACAGGTTCCCTTTCTTTTCGGGGTCTATCCGGTAATCGGTATGGAAAACGGTGGCATCGAGCTGCGCCTGCGCCGCCCGGTTGCTTAGCAGGCAAGCGAGCAGCAGTGCCGGCATAATCACGTATCGCTTTTTCATTCTATATAAGATTTACAGCGGGCAAAGATACGAAATATTCACGACAAACCGGTGCGGATAAAACGCCGGTTGCGCAACCCGTAAACGGAAGTCGGGCAACTTTCCGCAGAAGGTTGCCCGACTCGTTTCCGAAGGTTGCTCAACTTGTTCCGGAAGGTTGCTCAACCTTCCACTACCGAGTTGCTCAACCTTCTACCATCGAGTTGCTTAACCTTCCACCATCGGGTTACGCAACCCGCCGGAAGTGCCTTTTCCCCCCCCTCGGGCCGCCCTCTTCCCCGGCGTTCCGGGTTCGGAAGAAAGACGTCCCGCTTTCGGCGGAAAAAGCGTTTAATACCCCGGGTTATTCGTCCAGCCAGTCAGGTTGATTTGCTGGTAAGGAACCGGGAAATAATAGTGCCCGTTTGCCTGGAACACCGAGCCGGCCCACGCCTCGCTCCGTACCTCGCTTACCTTCTCCAGCCGCACCAGGTCGAACCAGCGCTTCATCTCCGCAAAGAACTCCCAGCTGCGCTCGTTGAATACAGCCGTTAAAAAGGTCGCCGGGTCGGTGGTAACCGTCAACTGCGTATCCGCATAACCGGCCCGTTTCTGTACCGCCTGAATCGCCTCCAACGCCTCGGCATTGACGCTGTTCGTGGCCCGTACAGACGCTTCGGCGTACATCAGCAGCACGTCGGCATAGCGGTAAAGGCACGTAATGCCGTTCGCCTGCGCGCTTTTTCCGGGAGCGCCGGCATCGTAATCGTAATACTTGGATATGGCCGGCAGCTTGTCGCCGCTTTCCGTATAGTATACCTCCTTGACGACGTCTTTGTTGTTCGCATCCTTTTCGCCGGTTTTCACTTTCCAGCGCGTCATGTAGTTCCAGGCTTTGCGCTCGTCGTCGGGATAACCGAGGAAGAAACGCTCGTTGCCGTAATAGTCGGCCCAGCCGGCATTGGGGTAGAAATCGGCCGGATAGTACGACTTGCCGTAGTTGCTGGCGGTTTTCAGCGTGGAGCTGTGATGCAGGGCGAACAGCACTTCGTTCGTTTGCGCCTTATTCTCTTCTTTCCACAAATCCGCATACTTCGGGGTAAGATACAGGCCGGCATTCGCGATAATGCCGGCAGCCGTTTCGGCAGCCAGTGTATAATACGCTTCGCCCTTGTTAAGCGGCCAGCCGGCCATCGTGAGGTACACATCGGCCAGGCAAGCTTCGGCCGCCCATTTCGACGGCGTGGCGCTTACGTTGCGGCTGGCGGCGGGCAGCCATTCCGCCGCGGTTTTCAGGCTCGGCACGATGGCCTTCTCGTAAATGTCAGCCACGGCTGTACGCGGCATGTAGGTCGACGCGTCTTCTTCTTTCAGAATCAAAGGCACGTCGCCGTACAGGCGCACCAGGTAAAAGTACGACAATCCGCGCAGGAAATACGCTTCGCCCAGCACCTTCCTGAACTCCACGGCATCCGTTTCGTCGCCGGGAAGCACCGTTTTGTTTATCAGCTTGTTCGCGTTGTTGATTACGTTGAAAAAGAGCGACCAGGTGTTATCGTAGTCGTCGGTGTTCACCGTTACGTTGGGCGATAACCGGCCGTAGTTGGCCAGCGCGTTATTGGCTTTCGCCGCCCGGAAGGTCACGTCGTCGGCACATACGTTGAGCCGCTGCAACCGGCAGTTGAAGCCGTAATTGTTGTACCATAAGTTCGTGTAAAGCGCGGAAACGGCTTGCTGTATGCCGTCCAGATCCATACCGGCGATGTATTCTTCTTCCGTGATGAACGATTGCGGCTCCTGCACCAGGTCGACGCACGAGGTGGCGGCGAACAGGCCGGCGCCCAGCGTGGCGATATAGAGTAATCTTTTCATATTTATTTTGTTTAATAGTATTAAAACGAGAAATTCAAACCGAGCAAGTAATTGCGGCTATTCGGGTAAGCGCCCCAGTCGACGCCTTGTATGAGCGGACTGCCCATCGTGGCTTCCGGGTCGAGGCCGGAATAGCGCGTGATATGGAACGGGTTCTGCACGGAAGCATACACACGCAGGTTGTGGATGCCGAGCGAACGTCTTACCGGGGCCGGCAGGGAGTAGCCCAACGTGATGCTCTTCATCTTGATGAAGCTTCCCTTTTCTACGAAGTGGCTGCTGAAGTTCTTGTTTTCCGTACCGCCCTGCACGAACCCGGGGATGTCGGTATCCGTATGGGTGGGCGTCCAGCGGTCGAGGAAATCGCGCATCGGCGTTACCCCCGCCATATTCTGCGCGCTTACCGTATTGAATCCCATCTGGTGGGTGGCGTTGTAGATGTCGAACCCGTGGAACCCCACTACGAAGAAGGAGAAATCGAAGTTCTTGTAGTTGAAGGTATTGTTCCAACCCCAGTTGAAGGTGGGCTGGCCGCAACCGATGATGCCCTGGTCGGCATCGTTCAGCACGCCGTCTCGGTTCGTGTCCACATACTTGGAGTTGCCGGCTACCACGCCGTATACCTGGCCGTTCGTCTTGCCGTTGGTTTTGCCGTCGGCGTCGGTAAAGGGCGCGTTCACTTCGTCTTCCTGCCAGATGCCGCCGAAGGTGTAGCCCCAGAAGGTACCCAGCTTCTCGCCCTCGATCATCTGGAACAACTGGTTCTGGTAACCGCCGGCCTGTTGCTGGCGGTGGTTGAAGGTGGGAATCTTGTTAAAGGTGCCTTTGTTATGCGACAGGGTAAGGTCGGAGTGCCACTGGAAGTCGTTCCCGGTAAACGGGTCGGCGCTGACGGTGAATTCCACGCCGGTGTTCTTGATTTCGCCGGAGTTCATCAACAGTTCGGAGAAGCCCATGTGGGTAGGCTGCGCCAGCTCCAGCAGGATGTCTTTCGAGAGTTTGTTATACCAGTCGGCGGTAAAGCGCAGGCGCCCGTTCAGGATACCGAAGTCCACCCCCACGTTGAACTGGTCGTTCCGTTCCCATTTCAGGTAAGGAGCCACCGGGCGGGCGGCTTTGTAGGCCGTGGTATTGTTACTGGTTATCACGGGCGACATCTTCGAGTAGATGCGGTACGCCTCCACCGCCTGGTTGCCTACGGAGCCGTAGCCTACCCGTATCTTGAGCTGGTCGATGAGGCGGTTGTCGCTCAGGAAGCTCTCCTGCTTCAAGTCCCATGCCAGGGCGGCCGAAGGGAAATAGCTCCACTTGTCTTTCAGGCGCGAAGAGCCGTCGGCCCGTACGGAAGCGGTAACCATGTAGCGGTTCATGAACACGTAGTTCACGCGCAGCATGCCCGACATCAGCGTCGTAATCGTGCGGTCAGAAGCCAACTCGTTCAGCGACGACTTGGCCCAGGCCAGGTTGTTTACGCCGATGCGGTCGATATAATCCAGGTGGTAGGCCGTGCCGCTGTGGTTGTAGTTATTGGCATACGACTGCTCGAATACGGCCGTGGCATTGATACGGTGGTTGGCATTGAACTCTTTTACGTAGCTCAACGTATTGGTATTCAACCACGATGTATTCCAATAGCTGCGCGCCTGGCCTTGCGTTTTGGGGCCGTCGTTGTCTTCGTTCTTATACGCGTAATAGCTCTTTTCGCTCTGTACCGAGGTATTCAGGCGGTTCTCGAACACCACGCCTAACTGCGAGCGGAAGCTCAATCCGTCGAGAATGGCGAACTCCACGTATCCCTGCAACCGGTTGTTCAGCGTTTTGTTGGAGTTGTCGGCTTCCCAGATATGCCCCATCGGATTGTACGCAGGACTGCCGTCGAAGAAAAAGTGGTTGTACTCGCCCTGCTCGTCTTGCGGGTCGATGGTGTTCGGGAAGTACATGGCCTGCTGAATCAACCCGTCGTACTGGCTGATGCGCGGCTGGGAAGTTTCCCGGTAGTAGCCGTACAAGTTCATCCCCGCCTTCAGCCACTTTTTGATTCGGGTGTCTACTTTCAGGCGCCAACTGTACATGTCGCTAACCGACTCCTTGATGATGCCTTCGTCTTTCTGGTAACGCAACGAGGCCAGGAAAGTGGTCTTCTCCCCTCCTCCGCCTACCGACAGCTCGTAGTTCTGCGTAACGGCGGGGCTGCGGAAGATTTCCTTCGCATAGTCGAAACCGGCCCGGCCGGATTGGAAGGCGGCCAACTGTTCCGCATTGTAATAATGGTTGTCGTCGTACCCGAAGTATTCTTTGCCGTAGTCGTTCACCAGGTTCGCGTATTCGTACGGCGAAAGGGAATCGGCGTATTTAGCTACCGTTTTGATGTTGGCGAACGCGTTCAAGGTTACGGTAAGCTTGTTGCGTTCGGGGCTTTTGGTGGTAACCAATATCACGCCGTTGGCGCCGCGCGAACCGTAAACAGCCGTTGCCGACGCATCTTTCAGTACTTCGATGGAAGCAATGTCGGCCGGGTTCAGCGATTGGAGGGAACCGCCGATAAAGCCGTCGATTACCACCAGCGGACCGGTTTCGGCCGTAATCGAGTTGATACCGCGCACGCGGATGGTGTTGTCGTCGCTCGGATTACCCGAACCCGACAGAACGGATACGCCGGCCATACGCCCCTGCAAGGCGTCCGAGATATTGCCGGTAGGGGTGCTTTTCAAGGCATCGGCGGCCTTCACGGAGGCGACGGCGCCGGTGAGGTCGCTCTTACGCTGCACGCCGTAGCCTACTACGACTACTTCTTCCAATAACCGGTTGTCTTCTTCCAGCCGCACGTCGATGCGGGTTTTGCCGTTTACCGGCACTTTTCGGGTCTGGTAACCGATGTACGAAAATACGAGGGTCGCGTCCGAGGGAACGGAAGGAAGGGTGTACTTCCCGTCCAGGTCGGTGATACTGCCGGTAGTGGTGCCTTCCACATGCACGGAGGCGCCGATTACGGGCCCCTGACTGTCGGTTACCGTACCTGTTACCGCAATACCCTGGGCATGGGCCTGTAGGGCGAATAGCCACAAAAGCAACGGAATGCCGAATACTTTAAAGAAACTGGATGTCTGTTTCATACGTATTAATTTAATAGGTTATAAATGTATTTTCCGTGTCCGGCAGTTGCCGGAACATTCGAATGACGCTCCAAATGTAGAAGACTGCGCTCTGGGAGGCATTCGTCAATCGTTCGGATTTAGTACGAAATCGTACATAACAGCCCGGCGGCTTATGGGGTATATGGGAGGTTCTTTTTGATTTTCATCACGTTATCGGGAAGAGGAAGAATGTATGTAGCTACGGAGGCTTGTGCCGGAATACACTAACCAAGCTTATCGGGGAAGACGGAGAACGTATGTAATTACGGAGGCGCAAAGTGCGACATCTATAAACAGGTACCTAAATACGAAAGCAGGACCCGGATACATCGCGTATCCGAATCCTGCTTTATCCCTACAAAACCGCGTACCGTACGTGCGTATCGCGGTTAAGTTTCTTTTCAGTCAGCTGACGGTTCGTCTTTTTAAGCGGCCAACGCCGAGCCCATCAGGAAGGTGGCGGCCAGCGCTACGATGGCGTACAATTCGGGGAATACGGCCAGAATCAACGTATTGCCGAATACATTGTATCCTTGTCCGATAGCCGCGATGCCGTTGGCGCAAATCTGCCCCTGCCGGATGGCCGAGAACAAGGCTACCACGCCCAACGCGATGCCCGAGCCTAACACGGCGGCCGCCTGGATGGCCGAGATTTGCGGAGTAAGCACGCCGAAAATACTCTGGAACATAAAGTAGCCGGCAAATCCGTACAACCCTTGCGTACCGGGGAGTGCCGTTAAAACGAGGAAGTTACCGAAAGCATTATCGGTTTTCTTCATGGCGCCGATAGCGGCGTTGCCGGCAATCGTTACCCCGAAGGCGCTGCCGATACCCGATAAACCTAACATAATTCCGATGCCGATGTAGGCAAGTAACAAATTCGAAGTCATTTCCATAATCTTTATTTTTTGTTTGTTTCTTGATAAGTTGCTTGTTTATTTACTTCTTAAACGGTTTGTATTCTTTTCCGCCGCCTTCGTATCCCGAGTTCTTGAAGAACTCCACGAAGGTGAGACGCATCGGATGCACCATCGCTCCCAAGGTATTCATAAACATGTTGATGGAGTGGCCGATCAGGAATATAATCACCATAATGATAGGGCCTAACACCTTATTATCGGGGCTCATCCCCACCGCCAGGCTGTTGAACACGCCGGCCAGGATTCCGCCCGAAAGCCCGAGTGCGAACAACCGTACGTAGGATAATATATCGCCCAGCAAGCCGGTGGCCATGTTATAGGTATCCCAGAACCCCAGCCCGATATTCATAAAGATGTTTTTCCCGGGACTGTTGAAAAGGAAAATCAGGATAGCCGCCACGCCGAGTATCACCAGGTGCGCCGTTCCGCCCATCCGCAACACGGAAGGCAGGAAATAAGCCACTGCTATGCTGACCAGCAGGATAATCCAGCCGATGGTGGAAAGCGAGTAAACGAATCCGAACTGGATATGGCGGTTCACGGCTTTCAGTATCATACCGAAGATAATCTGGACAGCGCCCAGTATCAGGGCCAGGTTGAACATCCACTGGTTGTCGAGGTAAATCAAATCGCGCATCTTCTCGAAGAAGGGGATGCCGTTGCCGTAGAGGTTGAATCCGAAGAACGTTCCGGTAAGCAACCCGCAGAGGAAGGTGGTGGTTCCTAAAATCTGCACCAGGGTAAGAATCGGCTTCATCGAGGGGCTGATGTTCTTGGCTACCATCCGGTAGATGGTTACGCCTAATACCATGAACAGTCCGTATCCCGAGTCGCCCAGCGATAATCCGAAGAATACCATAAAGAAGGGCGCGAAGAACGGGGTCAAATCCAGCTCGTTGTACTTCGGCAGCATGTAGAGCCGCATGATGGGCTCGAACAGTTTAAAGAAGCCTTTGTTGTTGAGCTCGATCGGCACGTCGTCGCCGGGTTGCGGGTCGGTCGCTTCGAAATAAACGTCTTCTTTACGGAGGAAGCCGGATATTTCCTGTGTTTGCGAGGCCGGCGCCCATCCTTGCAGCAGCATCAGTTTATCGTCGACCGCCGACTCGGTGTTCAATTTCACTTTCGACCACTCGATTTCCGAACCTACCTGCGCCTGGGCCGCTTGCAACGACGGCATGTCGTTTTCGGCCGCAGCTGCCAACCGCTTGTCGATCGCTTCGATGCCGGCTTTCGCCTGGTCCGACATAGCCGCCAACTCACTCAGCGAATAAGCCGGCAGTTTGACCGTTTCCACATCGAGCGCCGGCGGCAAGCCTAACGGCGTAATGGTGATAAAATAGACTTTCGAGTTGAGCGTATGGATTTTTACCGCATTGTACTCGGTTTCCCAAGCCTCGTCGAAAGCATTCTCAGGACACACATAGAACGTGACCCGGTAACCGGCATCGCGTAACCGGCGGATATCGGCGGGATTAAAGTCGCCCCATACTTCCTGGGCGGCCATTTCTTTCGCATACCCTTGTAACTGCTGGGTAAGGCTCGCCTTTTCGTTCAACAGGTTCTCTACTTCGTCCAGTACTTCGAACCCGCGGGCGGCATCGCCTTTTCCTTCTTTCGGCTTCACGTCGATTCGCCGGAGTGTTTTCAGTGCGGCGGCAAGCCGGTTCGAAAGGCGCAGGCTTTCCTGCAACCCGGCGTTCTCGGGCGTGCCTTGCATCTTTTCCTGGATATGCACTACGCCCAGGCTCCGGACTTCTTCCAGAAACCGGTCGTAGTCTTTATAATACACCAGGAAGGTGTACTTCTTCATTTTCGTAATCATGATTCCGCCTCCTCTTTTTGTTTCCGTTTCTCCTGATTCGCTCTCATGATTTTCTGCGACGACTTCGACAAGCTTTCTTCATCTTCCATGAATCGCTTGATTTTCCGTATCGCATCGCGGTAACCCGGAATCTGCACCTTCTCGAAAAGGTTTACCTTTTGAGTGGTTTTCTTCCGGGCATGCTCCAATAACTCCAGCTTCATGTTGGCAAACTCGGCTTCTATGCCCGTATGGGCGAGCCGTTTAAGCAACTCGATTCCTTCGGTATACCAAGCCGGTGCGTTAAACAGGCTGTAGCGGCTTATCCCGAATTCTATCTCATCGAGCACGGGTACTACTACACCGGCGATCTTCCGCGCGGAAAGGTGCACATCCTTCACCCGGATCAGGTCGGGATTGAACTCGTTCCACAGGGCTGCCATGTCGTCGTATCCGTGAATCTCTCGCTCGAGCCGGAGTTCCAATGCTTTCGCTTCGTCTTTGGTTCGTTTTACTTCCATCCGCAACGCGCTTTCCTTGCTTTTGATGGTGGGCAAGGCGCGCTCGCGTACTTTCAGTTGTTTCTCCAACTGTTGAAGCGAGGTTTTATTATATTGAAACTTTATGGCCATATAGGTATCGTTCGTATCCGGCTTCCGGGCGGCGAACCGCCGGAGGGCCGGGCTCGGTTAATCTTTTTTCCAGTATTTATCTACTAACGACTGCTTGATGTTTACTTCGGCAGGCTTGAAGTGCTCGGCAAACAAGTCCCAGGCTACATCGAGCATCTCGGTGGTGTCCAGGTTTACATCGATTGCGAGCAGCTTATCGGAGTAATCCTTCGAGAAGGCTAACGCCCGCTCGTCGTAATCGGTGAGGTCGAACCCGTTCTCGAGTTTCGTTTTGGCATTCGCGGCATCGGCATACAAACGTACGGCGGCATTCATCACCTGCGGATGGTCTTCGCGGGTTTTCTTCCCGGTTACCAGCTGTTTCAAACGCGACAAGCTCCGGAACGGGTCTACGATTACTTTCCCGATGTCGCTGTCGCGGCGCAGGTACAACTGGCCTTCGGTAATATACCCGGTATTATCCGGCACGGCATGGGTAATATCACCGCCCGAAAGGGTGGTTACGGCGATGATGGTGATGGACCCTCCGTCGGGGAACTGAACGGCTTTTTCGTATATCTTGGCCAGGTCGGAATAGAGCGAGCCGGGCATGGAGTCTTTCGAAGGAATCTGATCCATACGGTTGGACACGATGGCCAGCGCATCGGCGTAGTTGGTCATGTCGGTAAGCAACACCAGCACTTTCTCGTTCTTTTCAACGGCGAAATACTCGGCGGCGGCAAGTGCCATGTCCGGTATCAGGATTCGTTCCACCGAAGGGTCTTCGGTGGTATTGATAAAGCTGACGATGCGGTCTAAGGCACCGGCGTTGCTGAAGGTGTTTTTGAAGAACAGGTAGTCGTCGTTCGTCATTCCCATGCCACCCAGGATAATCTTGTCCGACTGCGCCCGCAAGGCCACCATCGCCATCACCTGGTTGAACGGCTGGTCGGGGTCGGCGAAAAACGGAATCTTTTGCCCGGTTACCAGCGTATTGTTCAGGTCGATACCTGCAATACCGGTGGCAATCAACTCGGAAGGTTGTTTACGGCGTACGGGATTTACCGAGGGGCCGCCTATTTCCACGTCTTTTCCTTCGGGAACCGGACCGCCGTCGATAGGGTCGCCGTATGCGTTAAAGAAGCGGCCGGCCAACTGGTCGCCTACTTTTAACGTCGGCGCTTTTCCCATAAATATCACTTCGGCGTCGGTAGGAATGCCTTCCGTTCCGGAGAATACCTGCAATGTCACCTCGTCGCCGGCGATTTTTACAACCTGGGCCAACCGGCCGTCGACCGACGCCAATTCGTCGTACCCTACCCCCGTAGCCTTCAGCGTACAGGTGGCTTTCGTTATCTGGGTAATCTTGGTAAATATCTTTTGAAATGCTTTTGCCATAGTTCTTAATTTTCACTTGTAACCATTCTTTCCTTTACCAATGCGTTCAGCTTTTCGTCGAACTCGAAGAACTGCTCGCTTTTATATTCCGAATAGTTCATCTGCCGGAACAGGTTGATAAGTTGCTTGAAGTACTCCATCACTTCGGTAAACGTATCGAACTTGAATTCCGTCCGGCTTATCTGAATTACTTTGTCGAGCATGTATTCCTGGCGCTCCAGCGGCGTCATCGCATCGATGGCGTCGAAAGCGTCTTGCTGCAAAATCACGAAGTCGATCATCTCCGACTTCCAGAATGTGATGTGGTAATCTACCGGTACGCCGTCGTCGCCGAGGATATTGATTTGCTCGGCAATCTCTTTCCCGCGCTGCATCCGGGTTTTGATTTCGTTTACTTTCGTCGTCCACTCGGGCGAAATATGCTCGCTGATGTATTCTTCGAATTCGGGATACTCGATGTATTTGGAATAGCTGTCGATGGGATTGATGGCCGGATATCGTTTCCGGTCGGCACGCTCCTGCTCCAATGCGTAGAAGCAGCGGGCTACCTTTTTCGTATTTTCGGTAACGGGCTCTTTCAGGTTACCGCCGGCCGGCGATACCGTACCGATAAAGGTAACCGACCCGGTAGCTCCGTTATTCAGGTGTACGAAACCTGCCCGGGCATAGAAGTTGGCGATAATGGCCGACAAGTCCATAGGGAAGGCATCGGGCCCGGGAAGTTCTTCCAGCCGGTTCGACATTTCACGCAGGGCTTGTGCCCAACGGGAAGTGGAGTCGGCCATCAACAATACTTTCAATCCCATGCTCCGGTAATACTCGGCAATCGTCATGGCCGTATATACCGACGCTTCACGGGCGGCAACGGGCATGTTCGACGTATTGGCGATGATGATAGTACGTTCCATCAACTTCCGGCCGGTATGCGGGTCTTCGAGGTGAGGGAACTCGGCAAAGATTTCCACTACTTCGTTGGCGCGCTCGCCGCAGGCCGCGATAATCACGATGTCGGCTTCGGCCTGTTTGGATATGGCGTGCTGCAACACGGTTTTACCGGTTCCGAAGGGCCCGGGGATAAATCCGGTTCCTCCCTCCACGATCGGATTGATGGTGTCGATGGTACGCACGCCGGTTTCGAGTAACTTATAGGGGCGCGGCTTTTCTTTGTAGTTGGTAATGGCTCGTTTTACCGGCCAACGTTGCACCATCGTTACTTCGACGTCTTTTCCGTCGGCGTCTGTTAATACGGCGATGGGATGGTTAATCGTATATAGTCCGGGCTCGGCAACGCTTTTTACCGTATAGGTTCCTTCGAATTTAAAGGGAACCATAATTTTATGAGGTTGGTGGTTTTCGTCCACTTCGCCCAGCCAATCGCCGGCAATTACCTTGTCGCCCGGCTTGGCGATCGGCTTGAAATCCCATAACTTTTCGTTATCCAAGGCGAAAGTGTAATCACCCCGCTTCAGAAATACGCCTTCCATTTTATCCAGGTCGTTTTGCAATCCGTCGTAGTTCCGCGATAACATGCCGGGCCCTAATGTTACTTCGAGCATGTGGCCTTCGAATTCGGCCTCATCGCCTACTTTCATGCCGCGTGTACTTTCGAAAACCTGTACATAGGCATTCTTCCCGATTACTTTAATTACTTCCGACATCAGCCTTACGCCGCCTACGGAAATGTAACCTATCTCGTTCTGAGAAACAGGACCGTCTACCTCGACCGTTACGAGGTTCGCCACGATCCCTTTTACAACTCCTTTCGTAGCCATATCTTATTTATTATTGTTTCTATTAAATTCTTCCAGCGCAACTGCGCTTTCCTGCTTCATTCCCTGAATCAACGCCCGGAACATTTGCTCGCCTTTCGCTTTGTCTAACTTCACCCAGCGCTCTATCATTTCCAGCTGAAGCAGGTAAGCGATTACCCGCTCGATGGTAAAATAATCGAAGAAGGTGTTATCTTCGATCCAGTTCCATTTCAACAGGTCGGTTTTACGTTCCCGCGCTACCAAATCCGGCTCTTCCAGGATACGTTGTAGCGCAGGCAGATAATCGAGCGATTCGCCCAGGCCGAAATCGCGGGCGTTCGAATTGCGTATCGCTTCGGCCACTTCGTTATCCCCTAC
>DBGBSM010000116.1:0-10920 GCA_048468815.1 Parabacteroides sp. | reverse complement strand
GTATAATAGAGAATCGAAGAGAGGAGACGCCCCGGCAGAAGCGAAGCAAGGCTTTGTTTTAGCGATGCTTCCGGCTTGCATTGCGTCGGCTTCGGAAATAACATTAAAATAAAACAGAATATGAGTGCAAAAAACGACGACGATTTGATGATTTACGATGAGGATGCTTCCGTTGCATTTATCCAGAATTATCTTCCTCAGGAATTGAAAGGAAAATTCAGCAACGACGATATCAATTACATCGTAGACCTGATTTACGATTTTTACGATAGCAAAGGGTATCTGGCCGACGACCCGGACGGCGACGGGGATGTGGAAATCGACGAAGACGAATTGGTGGAGTATGTGATTAAAAATGCACAGAAAGACGGCGTCGGCAAGTTCAGCGCAGACGAAATTACATTTATCGTACAGGGCGAACTGGAGTATTGCGACTCCATCGACATGTTCGATTAATTATTCACTCGTGTCGCCGGTTCGCCAAAACCGCCGGCGGCATGTAACCGTTTAAACTATAAAAAAATGATGAGACAGGTAAAATTAGTTCCTGTTTTGCTTTTGTGCGTAGCCGTATTGTTCAGCGGTTGCGGAGCCAGCAAAACAGTAAAAGGCGCCGGAATCGGCGTGGGTGCCGGCGGTGCGGTAGGTGCCGGAATCGGCGCGTTGGCCGGTAATACCGCCCTGGGCGCTGTGTTGGGTGCGGCCGTAGGGGGTACGGCGGGCGCCTTGATAGGTAAAAAGATGGATAAGCAGAAGAAAGAATTGGAGCAAACCGTTCCGGACGCTACCATCGAATCGGTAAATAACGGCGAGGCGCTGAAGGTAACTTTCGACTCGGGTATCTTGTTCGCTACCAATTCGAGTACGCTGAGCGACGCTTCCAAGAGCGCGTTGCGTAACTTTGCCGCCAGCTTGAAGCAAAATCCGGATACCGATATCCGCATTATCGGCTATACCGACAATACGGGGAATGTGGATTATAACCAAACCCTTTCCGAGAAACGGGCCCGCAGCGTGTACGATTACCTGATGATGCAGGGCGTAAGCGCCGACCGGATGAGTTACTCGGGCCGGGGCATACACGACCCCGTGGCTTCGAACGACACGGCGGAAGGACGCGCCTTGAACCGGCGGGTCGAAATCGTGATTCTGGCTAACGACAAGATGATTCAGGAAGCCAAGCAGGGAACATTGCGATAAGTTTTTAGTTTAATTTTCGAGGATGCCATGGTTGTAACGTGCTTACAATCATGGCATTTTTTGTTATATCTAATCGGTAAAGAAAGATGAGTATGCGAACGCAAGTGGCGTCGTCGATGGAGCGGCTGAAAGCGCAGGCTTCGCCGAACGACGTAGATAAGATAAACCGCCGGCTGGGAAGTATGAACCGGGGTTCGTTGAAAAAAGTATGGGGCGAGGTAATCCTGTTGTGGGGCGCGGCCCGCGATAAAAACGCCCCGTGGTACACCAAAGCGGTGGCTATTGCCGCGTTGCTGTATGTAATTATTCCTTTCGACTTGTTGCCCGACTTTATCCCTTACCTGGGATTGTCGGACGATGTGGTAGCCGTTGCGATGGGGGTATCGTACTTAGGAATCGCCTTAAACAAATACAAGCGAACGAGGAAAGAGAAAAAGGCGGCTAAACGGAAATAACGCGTTTTTTCGCGGAAATGTACATGGCGATATGCAACCGCAACATGGCCAGCAGCCGGAACGTGCTGTTGCCCCGGGGTGCGTATCGCCGTGTTTTGTTTTTCCGGTACGGGTACGGAACCGGTTCAAGGCAGGTAGCCGTATGTTTTCAACCGTTCTACCACCTTGCTTATATCCTGGTTTTTCACCAGGATGTGGTGGTTTTCTACTTTCAGCACGTATTTTTTTATTTGCGGGTCTTGTGCGATCAGGCGCAGCAGCTCGGTATTGGCCGGGTCGAGCTTGAACAGCTTATAGTTCGTTTTTACTTCGGCCAGCGGACTTACCCGTTTCCGTACCGACTGGAAAAAGCTGCGCCAGGTTTCCGACGGTTCGGAGCAGATGAACAGCCGGAAAAAGTCGATTTTGTTTTCGATGTCGGCTGCTGTTTTACATGTGCGTAAAAAGCTGATATGCGTTACTTTGTAGCGTGTCGTACTGATAGGCACGGCCATTTCGAGCAATAATTTTTCGTACATATTCCCCTTTTCGAGCGAGCGGATGATGAGGTTGTTTTCGTCGGCTTCGAAATAATGCTTCTCGGTACGGGTGTTTATGCGGGTAAAGGTGTCCTTTTTGCCCAATACGTATTCGCCGAACCCGGTGAGGCGCAGGTACCGCAGCGGCTCGTAGTACGAATCGTGCGACAACGAATAGGCTCCGTAGGCGAGATCCGCTATCCCGAAAGCGCCGAGCAGAAATATCACAGCTTTGATAAACGGGTCGGTAATCAAGGCGTCGTACCGGTCGCGCTGGATAGGGTCGTTCCTGAATTTCAGGTAATCTTTGTGCAGGTACGACGGGGGTAACGGCGACAACTCCTCGTTGTGCAGTTTCCAGTGAAGGAGCAGGTTGTCGAGCGACACCCATTTGCCGGCCGGGAGCGACCGAAGCATCGTTACGATTTTCCGGAAAGGCTCTTTACCGGGCGTATGCAGCTTGTTGATGTCTCTGAACCCTTTTACATGGGTGAGCAATGCCGGTACCAACCAGCCGAAGTCGTTGGCGAGCGATTCGGTGAAAACCTGCCGGACGTATTTCTCCGGGCTGTCGGCAAACTCATCCGGAAGCCTGAACCGTGTATATAAAAGCAATACGAGGTATCCGCGTAACGAAGCCACCTCTTTGATAACCGAATCGAAAAACTCGCTCATTTCCATCCTGCGTGTCACGGCAGTCACCGTACTTTGGTTTACGCTGCCTTTGCTGTTCAACTGGAGATACCCTTGTTGTTCCACGCCTTTGAGTACCGGGATGTCGGACAGGATTTCCTGGTTGTTTTCGTAAACGGTTAGCTCTTCGTGTCCGGGAAGCCGGTCGAGGGGCGTGATTTCGTACCGGTCGGACGGGAAAAGAAGCGTGATGGCCCGGGAACGGATGCGGGGCGGCAGGTAAAAATAGTACATCCGGATTTTTTCGATAAAATCGAGCGTACTGTTGTAATACGGGTCGAAAGAAAAAAAGCACAGGTTCGGAGCGGTTTCGTGCTTCATTTCGAATTGCTCCGTATGGATGCCGGGCAGATACAGGTTATGCCGCAGAATCAAAGCCTGCGATGAGATTCCGTTCTCCCGGATTACGTCGAGCCACACGGCCTGGATAGGCTGGGGAAGCCATCGGTAATAAACCGCGAAATTTTCCCGGCTCAGAAAAAGCAAGGCGAACAGCGCGGCGTAGCTCTGTTTCGACGGTACGAACGAGGCGCTGTATACCCGGTTTGCCGCCTTCAGTACTTCCGGCGAAGCGTTTTGGCCGGACAAGTAGCCGGTAAAGAACGGCTTGAGGCTTTTCTTTATGTTTTTCAGGGCTTCCAGGCTGTACGAACTTTCGAGGTCGGCTTTAATCCGGGCGTACAAGGCTTCGTCGTGTATATAATGAAATGTCATAGGGCTTGTTTTTTATCCTAAGATGTAGTCGATGTCGCTTTCCGACAGGTTTTTCAGCGAAGAGCGGTCGTTTTCGATCAAGGTGGAGAAAAGCGCCATTTTATGCCGTTGGAGCGACTGTATTTTCTCTTCGATGGTACCCCGCGTGATGAACGAGTAGCTGATTACCTTCTTCGTTTGTCCGATCCGGTGTATCCGGCTTACGGCTTGTTCCTCGGCTGCCTTGTTCCACCACGGCTCGAACAGAAACACGGTATCCGCGGCCGTGAGATTCAGCCCCACGCCCCCGGTTTTCAGGGTGAGTAAGAATACCTTGCAGTTTTTATCCTTCTGAAACCGGTCGATTACCGCTTGCCGTTCTTTGGTAGAGCCGGTCAGGGTAACGAAGTCGATATTTTCTTCGTTCAGCTTGTCGCCGATCAGGTCGATGCCGGCGAGGTAGTTGAAAAAAACGATTGCTTTGTGGTGGTTGGCCACCGCATCGGTTAAATAATCGGCAAGCAAATCGGTTTTGGGCGAAACCACTTGCCCGCCGGTAAGTATCTCGGGTACCGAAGCGATACGCCTGAGCTCGTTAAGCGCCTGGAACAGGATAAACTGGGCGTTCTGGATGCCGTCGGTGGCGATCCGGTTTTTTACGCGCTCGTAATAATAGGCGCGCCGCGATTCGTAAAAAGCCTGTTGCTCTTCGCTCATTTCCACGTATAAGGTTTGTTCTATCCGGTCGGGGAGTTCGGCGAGCACGTCTTGCTTCAACCGCCGCATCACGAAGGGATAGATTTTCTTTTTCAGCGAAACGATGGCTTTCTTATCGTTGTTGTGCTGGATAGGGTAGGCGTACAGCCGGGAAAATTCTTCGTACTCGCCGAACATGCCGGGGTTGAGGAAACGGAACAAGGTGTATAATTCGTTGAGGTTGTTCTCGATGGGCGTTCCGCTGAGCGCCAGCCGGTGTTCGCCTTGGAGCTGCATCACGGCTTTGGCGGTTTGGGTGTTCCGGTTTTTGATGTTTTGCGATTCGTCGAGGATAATATAGTGGAACGTGCGGCCGGCGAACGCTTCCGGGTTGCCTCGTACGGTACCGTAGGTGGTGAGGATAATCTGCGCCCCGGGCCAGCCGGATTTCGCGCCGGTATAAATAACGGGAGTTAGTTGGGGCGCGAATTTCTTTATTTCGGCGAACCAGTTGTACAGCAAGCTCTTCGGCATCAGAATAAGCGATTGCTCATGGGGCTCCGTATAGGCTTTGGCCAGCATAACCACGGTTTGCAGGGTTTTTCCCAGCCCCATGTCGTCGGCCAGGCAACCGCCCAGCCGGTGCTCGTACAGGTAATCGAGCCATTTCACGCCTTTTAGCTGGTAATCGCGCAGCCGGGCTTTTAAGGGCGGCAGGACGAGCGGGCGTTCGCCGATGCGGTTGAACCCTTCGTACAGGTCGCGTTGTTGCCGGATAAAGGCGGATTGGTTTTCGGGTAGCAGGTGTGCCTCGATAAGTGGAAAGTCGAAGGCCGACAGCGTTACTTTTTTCCCTTCCCGGCGGAATATTTCTTCGATTTGCTGCATGTACGCTTCGTTCACGATGGCCCGGGTGCCGTCGGCAAGCAGGATGTAGTTTTGTTGCCGGAACTGTTTCAGGGCATCGAACAGTTCCAGTTTTTCTTTCCCGAAGCAGAGAAAGACGTCGTTGCCGAAATAATCCAAATCGGAAGCGATGCTTAAATCGAGTCGGGGGGTGAGGGGGCGGATGTGGTACTCGGCCAGTTTCTCGGTTCCGTACACGGTATACTGGCCGAGCAGTCCCGACAGTTCGTTCAGGATAAAGTTTTTGGCTACTTTTTCCGGAACGATGAAAAGGTGCGTATCCTGGTAAATCTCTTTCCGGAGCTCTTTGGTGGGAGCGTGTCGCGCCAGCAGCTTGCCCAGCCGTTCGATATGGATTCCGAGGGGCTGCTGGAGGACGGTGCGCAAGGTAACGGTGTGGTCGATGTCGTTTGTCTGGGCGTCGACGGTGAGCTCGAATTCTTCGATTACCGTGTGTTCGATGTTGGGAAGCTTTTTGCTCAGGCGGATAAAAAGGCTTTTGTCGGAATCTATTTTTTCGAAGATAAGCACGGGCCGGGTGGAAACGGGGTCGGACACCGGTTTTACTTCATAGTCTTTGTAGTCGAGCCGGATGCCGCGTAACCGGGAATAAAGTATCGAAAGGTAGGTATCGATACGGCTTGCCGGGAAGGTGGTTTCGAAAACGGAGGTTTGCCGGTATTCTTCTCCTACCGGTTCGATGGGATAAATCCGGTTGTCGACCAGTACGAACGAGTTGGTGAGAAACCGGAACCGGGTGGTTGGGCGGTGTTGGCAATGCAGGTAGAACCGGGCATGACAGGTTTCTTTTTCTTCCGTGATTTTCAGGGTAAGAAGGGCTGTTTCGGTTTCGGTGGTTATTTTTTCTCCCCGGCTGTCTACCAGGTTGGGACAACGCATCAGCAGGTAAATCAGGTAGTCGTGCTCGTGCAGGTAGATGTTGTCGTCCGACCCTTCCCAGTGGATGATGAATTGTTTCTGGCTGCGGAGGGTGTGTAAGGTGCGCAAGGTGTTGAACAGTTCGCCGTTGTAATTCATATAATCTACTTCGATTTCCTGTATTTTGGAGTCGACGATTTTCACGAAGGCGCCGTTTTCGTCGAAATCGATGCAAAAATAGGGGTCGATATGAGTGGTAGCTAACGGGGTGTAATTGGTTTTTCTTTTGAGGCCTGCTAAAAAATTTTCCATCGGTCGTTGTCGCTCTATGCTTTTTACTTACAAAGTAAAGGGAATTGGGGTGAACGGCCAAGATTTTTTTATCCTTTTGCAAAAATATACAAGGATAATGAATTCGGTTTACAACCGGCGTGCACGGCAATAAAAAAACAGCGGCATGCGGCGAATAGATTCCCTGGGTTCCGCCAATCGGATCGTGCAGCCGGGGAAAGGCCGCGATAATAAAAAAAGCGACCGGCCCGGGAAGAGTCGGTCGCTTTTGTTTTTTTAGTCTACGGCAATCTCGTCGACGAACAGGAAGGCCGGGTTGCCGGCGCCTCCGTGCCAGGCGGGGAGCTTGCTTCCGTGGATAATTACTTCCACGTAGCGGGTTTGAACCGGGTCGAACGTAATTTCCTGCGGGTACAATCCGTCTTTATCCGATGCCGTGAGTGCCGGAATTTTCTTCGACGCCACTTCGCGGAACGTTTTTCCGTCGTCCGAAGCTTTTACGGTAATGCCGGAGGCTCCCATAATCCAGTCGCCCTTCACTACGTTGGTGTTGAACGCCACCCGTTTGATTTCGGCCGGCTCCTTGAGGTCGATCACCGCATCGATGTCTTTGCCCTGGAAGCCCAGCCAGCGACCGGTTTTGTAATTTCCGTTCCCCGAAAGCCCGTCGTTCAGTTCGGGGGCGCCGTTGAAGGCGTATCCCTTACTGGGCGCTTCTTTCAAGGTAATCGGTTTCATGGTGGCTTTGTTGAACGCTACCTTTTCCGTCAGCGTACGCGTTTTTCCGTCCGGGCGTATTACGGCCGCTTTGATAACCGCATCTTCGGTTATATCGAGCGGTTGGGTATACTTCGCACCGGAGGCGTCGGGTTCCGAGCCGTCGAGCGTATAGTGGATGTTTCCGTTGCCGAACGTGCTCAGCGTTACCGTGAGGCACCCTTTTTCCGTATCGGGGGTGTACACGGCGGTTACGTCGAACAAGTGCTTTCCGTAGTTATACCCTTGCTGGTCGTAAATTTCCGTCAACCGTACCAGCCGGTTCAGGAAGTCGGCGTAATTTTTCTTTTCCGGCGCGGTCCATTGTATTTCGCTCAGGGCGCCCATACGCGGCATCGCCATGTACTCGAACTGCCGGAAAGAGGGGATGTACTCCGTCCAGATATTGGCCTGTGTACCGATAATGTGTTTTTGCTGTTCTGCGGTCAGACCGTCCGGCACCGGTTCGTAGTTATATACTTTATCCAGCGGGTTGTAGCCGCCGATAGCCATCGGTTCGTTCTCCACGTCGGTGGATTGGTAATAATCGAAATACAAATGGCTGCTCGGCGTCATAATCGCATCGTGCCCTTGCAGCGCCGCTTCCCGGCCGCCTTCTATCCCGCGCCAGCTCATTACCGTGGCGTTGGGCGCCAGGCCGCCTTCCAGTATTTCGTCCCAGCCGATGATGTGGCGCCCTTTGCTTTCCACGAATTTCTCCATCCGGGAAATCACGTAGCTTTGCAAATACGCTTCCTTCGAATGTTTGTTATCCCCTTTGATACCTTGTTGGCGGATACGCGCCTGGCATTTCGGGCATTTTTCCCAACGTACTTTCGGACATTCGTCGCCCCCTACATGGATGTACTCCGAGGGGAACAGGTCGATGATTTCGCCCAGTACGTCTTCGAGGAACTGCATGGATTTTTCGTTTCCGGCACAGATTACGTCGTCCGAAATGCCCCATTGCTGCCATACCTCGTACGGGCCGCCTGTGCAACCTAATTCGGGATAGGTGGCCAGTGCGGCTTGCTGGTGGCCCGGCAGGTCTATTTCGGGAATAATCGTGATAAAACGTTTCGCCGCATAGTCGATTACGTCGCGCACTTCGTCTTGCGTGTAGAAACCGCCGTACGGCGTGCCGTCGTATTTGCCCGAGTTATGGCCTATTACCGTTTGTTTCCGTTGCGAGCCTATTTGCGTCAGTTCCGGGTATTTTTTTATTTCGATGCGCCAGCCCTGGTCGTCGGAGAGATGCCAGTGAAACGTATTCATGTTGTGGAGCGCCAGGATGTCGATAAACTGTTTTACCGAGTCGAGCGAGAAGAAATGCCGTCCTACATCCATCATCATTCCCCGGTAAGCGAAGCGGGGAGCATCGGTAATCGTAACCGCGGGCAATTCTACCTCCATGCCTTTCGCTTCGGCCGGTATCGACTTGCGCAATGTCTGGATGCCGTAAAATACGCCGGCCTCGGTCGCACCTTCGATGTCGGTCCGGCCGGAGGTTACCGTCAGCTTATAGCCTTCCGGATGGTCGATTCCTTCGGTGAGCATCAGGTTAATACTGTTGCCGGCGGGTTCGGAAGCAATTATTTCCGGTTTATAACCCGTGGCGTTTTCGATGTACGAGGCCAGGAATTCTGCGTTCTGCCGGAGCACCTCGTTCCCTTCCGGGTACGTAATCCGGGTAGCGGCACTCAAGGTAAAAGCACCGTTGCCGGTCTGGGTTACGGAAGCGGGCAACGGCACTACGCCGTAATTTCCTTCCACTCGGTTACCGTGCGAGCACGATAAAAGGGTAGTTGCGGCGACAACGGCCAGCATCTGTTTACTCAGTTTGTTCATGCGTGTTGTATAAGTTAGTAAAGATGAATAAAATGTTCCCACTCGGATGTTTGTCCAAAGATATTTAAAAATCTGTTATCCCCCGGCTTTTTACCGTAAAAATAGTTTTTGTAACCGAATAAATACCTAAGTTTGTTCCGGAAAGAAACGATTCGTAATCCGAAAACGGATTCTAACTGCGTTGAATGGCTATGGAAGAAATAACTCGAAAATTGAAAAACGGACCTCTTATCTGCTTGTTTTTTATCCTGCTTCTCCTGTTTACGCGTTGCCGGCTCGATTTGCCGGTAACTGCTTCCATCGCGGTGGATACCGAAAGTTCCGGGATGCCTGTAACGCCCGGATTATACGGAGTGTCTCTCGAAGAAATCAATCATGCGATAGATGGCGGCCTGTATGCCGAGCTGATACAAAACCGCAGCTTCGAAGACGGAGTAGCGCCCCCCAACTGCCGCATCGACGCCGGTATGCGCCGGTTCGTTACGCCGAACGGCCTTACGGTAGCCTATTGCGGCGACGACAGCATCCCGGGGTGGCTTCCTTTGTCGGCCGGCACCCGGATTGCTCCCGATGCACAGGAGTTAGTTAACGATAAGAATAAACGCTCGCTGCGAGTTACCGTTTACGATACCGGTACTTACGGGCGGGGCGGCGCCATAGCCGAAGGGTATCGCGGCATTCCCCTGAAGAAAGGAGCGAAATACGCTCTTTCGTGTTTTATTAAAAACGCAGGCAGCCGTACCCGGCCGTTGCAGATTGCCTTGGAGAAGGCCGGAACCGGCGCCCGCGTATCGGATGTATATTCCGTTTCGCCTCAGCCCGAATGGCAACGGTTGCATTACACTTTCCTGGCTACCGAGGATATTCCCGATGCCCGGCTGGTATTCTCGTCCGATACCGTAGCCGCTTTCTGGCTCGATGTGGTTTCCCTTTTTCCCGAAGATACCTGGAAAAAGCAGCCGAACGGACTGCGCGCCGATTTGGTGGAGAAAATAGCGGCGTTGCAGCCGGCCTTTGTGCGTTTTCCCGGAGGCAGTTTTGCCGAGGGATATTCCGCCGGAACGTATCCCGAGTGGAAAACCACGATAGGCGACATCGCCGTGCGGCGTCATTTCTGGTCGTTCTGGGGGTACGGAACCACCAACGGCATGGGGTTTCACGAATACCTGGAATTATGCGAAGACCTCGGCGCCGAGCCGGTATATGTGGTTAACTGTGGCATTACCAACCAGGCGCGTCGCCCGCGTTACCAGGATATAGTCGAGATGGACGGCCTGGTGCAGGACGTGCTGGATGCCGTCGAGTATGCCAACGGACCGGCCTCTTCCGGCTGGGGCGCCGTACGGAAAGCGAACGGCCATCCGGAACCTTTCGGGTTGAAATACATCGAAATCGGCAACGAAAACAGCGGCTACGAGTATGCCCGGCGGTATGCCTGTTTCGAGAAGGCGTTGCGGGAACGTTATCCGGAGGTAACACTCATCGCTACCGACGAGGTGCCCGGCGGCAATCCCGACCGGGTAGACCGGCATTTTTTCGCCGGAACGGATTGGCTGATGTCGCACACGCCTTTCTCCGGCCTGTCCGATTCGCTGCCGGAGCAGCGCGACGTACGCCCGGTTCCGCTCCATATCGGCGCTTTCTCGGCTGTGCCGCCCCACGGGAAAGCTACCCTGCGGAATGCCGTGGCCGAAGCCTGTTTCCTGATAGAAGCCGAACGAGCTCCCGACCGGGTACGGCAGGTTGCGTATGCTCCCTTATTGGCCCGTACGGATTACGCCGACTGGCTGCCGGCGGCTCTTTGCTTCGATAACGAACACGTGGTAGAAACGCCTTCGTACCTGGTGTGGCAACTCTTTGCCGGCAACCGGGGCGACGAGGTGCTTCCTTCCGAGGTTACCTGTTACTCCAAGCCTTCGGTGGCAGCCGGGAGAGTCGGCATTTACCTGTTCGACGATTTCTATGATTTCGACGGCCTGGCGCTC
>DBGBSM010000115.1:0-3722 GCA_048468815.1 Parabacteroides sp. | reverse complement strand
CGCAAACTTCGGCTGCGCTCTATGCTACCTGGGAAGCTTTCCCTAATTTCTCGGTGGGAGCCAACTGGAATTACTTCGGCCGGAATTACGCCAACTTCGATATAACGAAAAGGAGCGACGAGAACGACCGGTCCGATTCGTGGCGCATGCCCGACTTTTCCACGGTCGACGTGAACATGAATTATCGCTTCGCCGTAGGAAAATTAAAAGCGAATTTATTCGGAAACGTAAATAATTTGTTTAATAAAGAGTATATTGCGGACGCAACCGACGGGAAAGGGCACGACAAGGAAACGGCTCTCGTCTGGTATGGGTTCGGAACGACCTGGACTGTAGGCCTGAAGGTCGCATTCTAATCGAAGTTACTGTAAAATGGGCAAACCGATTCTTCCGGAAAACACACACTGCGGCATATGGCGTTATTTGTTCGTGACCATCGCTCTTGTAACAGCGATGGCCTTACGGGCGAACGGGGATCATCCGGTGCTGATTATCAGCTCGTATAATCCGGATACGAAACAAACGTCGCTCAATATTTCGCAATTCCTGGAAGAATACGACCGGCTCAAGGGCGACGCGCCGGTGGTAATCGAGAACATGAACTGCAAAAGTTTCCCGGAAGCGCCTCTCTGGAAACGAAAGATGGAGCAGTTGCTCCGGAAGTATACCGGGAAAAAGCGCCCGCAGGTAATCGTTATTTTCGGCCAGGAGGGATGGTCGGCTTTCCTTTCGCAGCGACACGACACGATTAAAGACATTCCCGTTATCTGCGGGCTGATAAGCAAAAACGCCATTATCCTGCCCGACGATACGACTTCGCTGATCGACTGGGAGCCGGAAAGTATCGATACCCAGCAATATATCGACGAGGGGTTGTCTATTTCGGGGGTGGCCAACGATTACGACGTGGCCAACAACATCCGCCTCATCAAAAAACTGTATCCGGCTACCCAGAACGTGGCTCTTATTACCGATAACAGCTACGGCGGGGTATGTTTGCAGGCGTATGTGAAAAAAGAAATGCGCCGGTTTCCCGAATACAGCCTGATATTGCTCGACGGCCGGAAAAACAACCTCTACTCGATTATCGACCAGATACGGAAACTGCCTCCTAACACGGTCATTTTGTTGGGTACCTGGCGGGTCGATGTAAACGACGGGTATTATGTGGGAAATGCTACCTATACGATGATGTCGGCCAATCCGGCTGTGCCCGCTTTCACGCTTACTTCGGTAGGGCTGGGGCATTGGGCTATCGGCGGATATGTGCCGCATTACCGTACTATCGGTAAAGAAATCGCCCAGCAAACGGTGAAGCATCTCAACGGGAACGGCTTTACCGGCGACACGTCTATCGAATTGCTGAAAAATGTATATATATTCGATGAAAAAGAAGTAGAGAAGTTTACTATCGACCGGAGTTTGTTGCCGGAAGGCGCTTCTTTTATCAACCGTACTCCTTCGTTGTTCGAGCGATACAAAACGCAAATGCTCGCTATTATCGGCGGAATCGTTTTTTTGTTCCTGCTCATCATGCTGTATTATTTTTACCATACCAATAAGCTGAAAGACGTATTGCTCGACTTGGAAAAAGACAACAGCATTATTTTGAATAACATCCAATCGTCGCTTAAATTCGTGAATCCCGACTATACGGTTAAATGGAGCAATAACGTGGAAATGCGTTGTACTTCACCAGACCATAACTCGTTTTCGTGCCAGAAAGATAACCGGCTGTATATTTGCTGTGCCGATTGCCCGATTGTAAAAGCAATGGAAACCAAGGAAGTGCACGAATGCGAACGCGAATACGCGCCGGGCAAATACCTCCATTTATTTGCCAAGCCGATTTTGTCGCCCGACGGCGAGGTAATCGGCGTAGTTTCCAAAACCGACGATATTACCCGGCAAAAAGAAGAAGCCATCGAATTGCGTAAGGCCAAAGAGAAAGCGGAAGAATCGGACCACCTGAAATCGGCTTTCCTGGCCAATATGAGCCACGAAATACGTACGCCGCTGAATGCTATCGTCGGTTTTTCAGGGCTGTTGGCCGTTACGGACGAGAAAAGCGAAAAGGAGGAGTACATCCGGATCATCGAGAACAACAACAGTTTATTGCTCCAACTTATCAACGACATACTCGACATTGCCAAAATCGAGGCCGGTACGCTGGAATTTTCGGTGAAGGAAACCGATATCAATGTGTTGCTTTCCCAGCTGGAACAGGCTTTCCGCTTAAAGGTGGGCGAAGACGTGACCATTTCGTTCGAGCAAAAATTGCCGTCGTGCGTAATTTATACGGAAAAGAACCGGCTGTCGCAGGTAATTTCCAATTTCCTGACAAATGCCGTTAAGTTCACCCGCCAGGGCAGCATCCGGTTCGGCTACCGGATGGCGGAAAACAACAGGCTTTATTTTTATGTGTCCGATACGGGATGCGGCATCGCTCCCGAAGAAGCGCACAAGGTTTTCGAACGGTTTGTAAAACTGAACGATTTCGCTCAGGGTACGGGGCTGGGATTGTCTATCAGTAAAATGATTATCGAGCGCCTCGGAGGAGAAATCGGTGTCGATTCCACCCTGAACGAAGGTTCTACTTTCTGGTTCACGATTCCGTATGACCCGGTGCCGGTGCAAGCGGAAGTGCCTGTAGAACTGCCGGCCGAAGAGGTTCAGCCGGCCCGGAAAGACAAGCTCACGCTCTTAATCGCCGAAGACGATAGCAGCAATTACAAGCTGTACGATATGATGCTGAAGGAGTATGTCTTGCTGCATGCCTGGAACGGGAAAGAGGCGGTGGAATTGTTCGAACGGCACCGGCCGGACGTAATCCTGATGGATATAAAGATGCCGAAGATGGACGGCTACGAAGCTACTGCCGAAATCCGGAAATTATCGGCTTCCGTTCCGATTATAGCGGTAACGGCTTTCGCATTCGCCGAAGACGAACAACGTATCCTGCAATCGGGCTTCAATGCTTACCTGAGCAAGCCTATCAACATTCCCGAACTGAAAAAGGCGATCCGTTCCTTTAAGTTATAACGGACGTGCCACCCGGATTCCGCTGTTCGAGCGGATACCGGCTGCATAGTCGGCTAACGGGCGCGGATGAACGAGTACCTTACGGGCTGCCGAAGAGGCGTGGATAAAGGTAAGCGTTCCGTCTTTCCAGTAAGCGTATCCCGTATGCGATACATCCAACCCGGCAATCGTTGTAGTAAAACAGAGAATATCGCCGTTGCGTATCTGTGCGACAGCCCCGGTAATCTTATCTTTCGGGATATACGTGTATTGCCGGGCGTTGATTTCCTTTTCCCGGGTTCTTATTCGTTCCACTTGCACTGGGTCGGTGGCCAGTTGCTGATACTTATCGGGATGCTCCGACATAAACGATACCTGTACGTGCCAGGGTACACCTCCCGCTTCCCGGGTGCGATCGGCTACGATTCCTTGTTGTTCGTTGGCCTGTATCCAATCGGTAAAATAGTGTTTCCGGCTGGCGTATCCGTCGATTGCGCCGTTGTAATACCGGATGTTTTTCAATTGCCGGCAAAAGGCGTCGAACGAAAGCGTGTCTTCCCGTACGGTACGGGCCAGCGCAAGCACTGTTTCCACAAACGTAGTGCAATCCATTTCCCGTAGATTCACCACCAACCGTTCCGGCGCTTTTTCCAAAGTAGCGGCCACATAGGGCGTCCCGGAAAAGAACAGGGCTGTTTGAG
>DBGBSM010000114.1:0-5518 GCA_048468815.1 Parabacteroides sp. | reverse complement strand
GTATATGAAACTGCACAAAGAAGCGGGATTTACCATGGTAAGAAACTGGACGGGCGAATCCACGGAAGAATTGTTCTACACGCTTTGCGATGAATACGGCTTGTTGGTGTGGAACGATTTCATGATGTCGACCGAAGGGTTTAACCTGGAACCTCTCGATTACGATTTGTTCCTGGAAAACGTGCGCGATGTCGTGTGCCGTTTCCGCAACCATCCCTCCATCGCCGTTTGGTGTCCGCGGAACGAAGGCTATGCGCCCGCCGGGATGGAAGATGCGTTACAGCGAATCGTCCGTACGTACGACGGCACCCGGCATTACCACGGAAACAGCCGGCACCTGAATCTCTGTCCGAGCGGCCCGTGGGGGTACTATACGAATTCGCTGGAGTTTCTTACCCGGAAAGCCGGCGGATTTACCACCGAACTGGGGGCGCCGGCCGTACCCACGGCCGAAACGATACGCAAGTTCGTTCCCAAAGAAGATCTTTGGCCTATCGGCGACGTATGGTATTACCACGACATGCATATCCGCAGCTTCGACTGGAAAGCGTACATCCGGGATGTAAACCGGGCAGGAAAGCAGGCGAGCCGCCAGGTAGACGAATTCGCCGCCCGCGCGCAATTTATCAATTACGACCTTTACCGCACGATGTTCGAAACCTGGAACAGCCGGATGTGGAACGATGCCAGCGGCATGCTGTTGTGGATGAGTCATCCCGCGTGGCCCAGCATGACCTGGCAAACGTATTCGTACGATTACGAAACGCCGGGGTCGTACTTCGGAGCGAAAAAGGCGTGCGAACCCGTACATATACAATGGAATTACCTTACCGGCCGCGTACAGGCGGCGAATGCCACCTTGGGCGCGTTGCCGGAGGCCACCGCCGTATTCACCGTATTTAACCGGCACGGGAAAAAAATAACCGGTACGGAATCGCGCGTAACTATCGCCCCTGATTCCGTTACCGAATGTTTCCGGGCTTCCCTGCCCGAAGGCTGTAACGAATTGTCGCTGGTAAGAGTCGAGCTGAAAGACGCATCCGGGAAGCGCATCTCCGTAAACGACTACTGGATCAATCCGCGCGACTTGCACGATTATTCCCTTTTCGGCGAAATGAAAAACGTACGGCTGAATGTTACGGAAGGGGAGAAGTGCGTAAAAAACGGGCGCCTTTGCTACGAAGCGGAAATAACGAATCGCGGAAAATCCGTCGCATTGGGTGTGAAATTGAACGTACGCGACGCGGAAACGCACGAGGCGGTTTTACCCGCTTACGTATCCGACGGTTATTTCAATCTGCTCCCGGGCGAAACACGTATAATATATGTAGAAATACCGGCGGAAAAGAACCGTTCGTCTTACCTGTCCGCCCGGTGTTTGAATCCGTACACGGTGGCGGAACAAGATAGAAGTAAAACATTAAAAAAGGAAATAAGCCGATGAAAAGGATAATGGGATTATGGGCAGCGTGTTGCTGTTTGTGGGCAACGACGTTGCAAGCGAAAACGATCGATATTGTTTCTCTCGGAGCCAAAGGCGACGGCCAAACGGATAATACCGGTATTTTGCAGCGCGCTATCGACGCCTGTTCCGAAAAAACGGGCACCGTAATCGTACCCGCCGGTAAATTCGTTACCGGGCCGGTGCGTATGAAATCGAATGTAAACCTGCACCTGGAGTTCGGCGCCGTTTTGCTGGGCGTTACCCGGCTCGAAGCGTATCACGCGGCTTTTCCGCCGTCGGAAGGACGCCGCCGTACGCCGGCCTTGATTTTTGCGGAGAATCAGGAAAACATAGCCGTTACCGGCTACGGAACCATCGACGGACAAGGCGGCCACAAGACGTTTCAGCACGGAAACGATGCCGACGGAGGGCCGGCGCGTCCCAAGATTATCTATTTCGCCGGATGTAAAAACGTACGCGTCCAGGATATTCATTTACGCAACGCCGCTTACTGGACGCAGCATTACGAAGGGTGCGACGGCGTGGTAATCCGGGGCGTGTCCGTGTACAGCCATTGTAATTACAATAACGACGGGCTCGACATCGACAGTAAGAACGTGCGGGTTTCCGACTGTTACATCGACACCGACGACGATGCGCTTTGCCTGAAAAGCGAAGGCGCTTCGCCGTGCGAAAATGTAGCGATTACCAACTGCGTGTTAGGCAGCAATTGCAACGCTTTTAAACTGGGAACGGCTTCGACCGGCGGTTTTAAGAATATCGCCTTTTCGAATTGCGTTATCCGGAAAGCGTCGGAAGAGAATTTCCGCCACTGGCGTACCCATCCGGAAGCGGCTTTTATACGGGTAACGCAGGATACCTCCGTTATTTCGGGAATAGCGCTCGAAGCGGTCGACGGTGGCGTGCTCGACGGAGTCGTTATTTCGAATGTGGTGATGACCGACGTGCAAACCCCGCTTTTTATCCGCCTGGGCGACCGTCGCCGGCCGTATTCCGGCAACCGGGCGAGCGTGTTGCGGAACGTGCACGTTTCACATGTGGTGGCCCGGGCGGTAAGCGCGCTGTCGTCTTCTATCACCGGTATACCGGGAAACTGTGTCGAAAACGTATGCATCAGTAACATGCAGGTAACGGTTCCGGGCGGAGGCACGGCTCCGGAGGCGGAAGCTGCGGTTCCCGAGGCGGAAAAATCGTATCCCGAAAACCGGATGTTCGGCCAGGTTCTTCCGGCTTCCGGTTTTTATGTGCGGCATGCCCGCAACGTCCGTTTCGATAATGTCCGGGTAATCGCCGAAACGCCCGACGCCCGTCCCGCTTTTGTGTACGACGACGTACGGAACGACTCGTGTAAGTAAAAGACCTTCTTACATAGGGAAATTGCATTTGCACGGCCTGTTAATTTCGTTTTTTGCTGTAAAAAACATCGTCCGACCCGGGCGTTTCACCCGTCCGACCTTGGGCGACCACCCGTCCGACCCGGGTCGGACGGGTGGTCGCCCCGGGTCAGACGATATTTTTTTCGGCAGGAAAAGCTGTTTTTCCCTGCAAGTAGCATTCAACAGAGTGCGTATTTTTAAAATTCCGCTTTTCACACGGCCCATCCGGTTTCTTTATATCCGGGAATCTCCCGCTGCTTAACCCCGGAACCGCAACCGCACTGTTTCTTTTTACTATCTGTAATCCGGGTTATCCTATCCGTAATCCGTCTACCTGTGTAATCCGTTTCCTGCCTTACCTTTGCCGAACAAGAATCAGGAAACGAAATCGGATAACGGGGCGAAGCAGCATGCCGCAAGCAGCATCGTTACCATTCCTGTCGCCTTGCCGGCGGCGTATGCCGGATTGTTTTTACCGGCGTCTGGCTTTCCGACATGTCGGTTATTATCCTTATCTTGGGCGTGCTGGCCGTACCGGGAGGAAGAAACGGGCGTGCCCGTGCCGGAACGGCTTCAGGTGCGGTAATTGCGGTGGAACGAATCATACATTATCTTAAATAAATAACGAATATGGCAAAAAAAGTTTTGATTTTATCGTCCAGTCCGCGTCGCGGCGGAAATTCCGACACGTTGTGCGACGAATTTATGCGGGGTGCCGTGGATGCCGGCAACGAAGCGGAAAAGATTTTCCTGCGTGATAAAACCGTTCGTTATTGTACGGGATGCAGCACGTGCAGCCTGTACAATAAACCGTGTCCGCAACCAGACGATGCGGCCGGAATTATCGGCAAGATGGTAGCGGCCGACGTAATCGTGATGGGTACCCCGGTTTATTTCTATACCATGAGCGCCCAGATGAAAACGCTCATCGACCGTTGTTGCGGCCTGTACACGGAGATGAAAAACAAGGAGTTTTACTTTCTTCTGGCGGCGGCCGAAGACGATCCGAAGTTGATGGAACGAACCGTCGATACGTTCCAGGGCTTTCTCGATTGCCTGGAAAACCCGGTTGTGCGGGGCGTGGTGTACGGAACCGGCGTATGGCACGCAGGCGAAATAAAAGGAAAGCCGTCTATGCGCGAGGCGTACGAGATGGGCGGGAACGTTTAACCGTATTCTTGTCCGGAACAAACTGCCATCCGTAATCCGGGTAAAATAATCCGTAATTCGTTTAGCCGGCAGCCAGGGAACGCTTCGTATTTTTGTTTCGAAAAGAATCGAAAACAAATGAAGACGAAACATGTATTATTCGCCTCGGTGTGGTGGCTGTGTATGGCGACCGGCACTCTTCAGGCGCAACAAACCCGACAAACAACGAATAAGATGAATGAAATCGCTTTTCCGCAGCTCTTTCCGCAAGGCGGAAAACTGCCCGAACAATTTGCCCGGTATTTTACCGGGCAAGCGTGGCTGGCTCCGTTAACAACGGACAAATCGCTCAACTGTCCTGTCTCGAACGTAACTTTCGAGCCGGGATGCCGCAATAACTGGCATAGCCATACGGGCGGACAGATTTTAGTAGTCACCGCAGGCAAAGGCTATTACCAGGCGCGCGGCGAGGCGGCCCGGATGCTGCTTCCCGGCGATGTGGTGGAAATTCCCGCCGGTACGGAGCACTGGCACGGGGCGGCTCCCCGCAGTTGGTTTTCGCACCTGGCTATCGAGTGTAATCCGCAAACCAACCGGAATACCTGGCTCGAACCGGTCAACGACGCGCAATATGCGGAGGCGACCCGCAGTATGGCAGCGCAATTACGAACCGGCACCGTTAACGACCGGCAATATGCAGAGGCGACTTGCCGAAGCGGCGCCGGCGGCCTGGATGCTACCGACCCCGAACTGGCGGCGATATTCCGTAATTTCGCCGCCGGCGAAGTGCAACGGTACGGTAACCTGGATGTGAAAACCCGGATGATGGTTACGCTGGCCTCCAACCTGGCCTCGCAGGCGCAAGCGCAATACCGGATAACGCTGAACGATGCGTTGGATGCGGGAATTACCCCGGTGGAAATAAAAGAAATCCTGTACCAGGCGGTTCCTTATGCCGGTATGGGCAAGGCGATGGATTTTATCGGTATTACGAACGAGGTGCTTCGGGAACACGGCGTATCCCTTCCGGTAGAGCGTCAGTCGGTTACTTCGCCCGAAACCCGTTTCGATAAAGGACTGGCGTTGCAAAAATCTATTTTCGGCGAGCGAATCGGGCAGATGCACGAAACCGCGCCCGAGAACCAGAAACACATCCAGCGCTATCTTTCGGCCAACTGCTTCGGCGATTACCAAACGCGTACCGGCCTGGATACGAAGATGCGCGAGCTACTTACCTTTGCGATGCTCGTTTCGCTGGGCGGCTGCGAACCCCAGGTGAAAGGACATATCCAAGGTAACGTAAATGTGGGGAACGACAAAAATACCTTACTCGCCGTGGTTACGCAACTGTTACCGTATATCGGCTATCCGCGTACCTTGAATGCGATTGCCTGTTTGAACGAAATGATTCCCGGAAACAACTGAATATACCGGGTAAATTCAGAACAAGCCGATAAAACAGGTTGCCGCAAATTCCGCCGGTAGTTCGGCGGAAGGTCGCTTTTACCGGCGGAACGGATTACGGATT